>JASLDQ010000099.1 GCA_030151505.1 Chromobacteriaceae bacterium | reverse complement strand
CGGGCGCCCGACTTATCCACTTTTCTACCCGAAAAGAGCCATGAAACATGACCTCCCCCTCCTACCCGCGGGGCTGGCGATCCTTGCCTGCCTGTTCTGGGCCGGCAACTTCGTCCTCGCCCGTGCCGTCCACGCCGACATCACCCCCGTCCAGCTCGCCTTCGGCCGCTGGTGCATTGCCGTCCTCTGCCTCGCCCCCTTCGCCTGGCAACGGGTTGTCCACCAGCGCGCGCTACTTCGCCGGCACCTCCCGCTCCTGCTCGTGCTTGCCGCCAGCGGCATCGCGGCGTCGAACACGCTGATCTACCTCGGCGTGCGCCACACCAGCGCCACCAACGCGGTGATGATGAACGCCTTCGTGCCGGTGCTGGTGGCGCTGGGCGGCTGGCTGGCCTTCGGCGTGCATCTGGCCCGGCGCGAGCTGGCCGGGCTGGCCGTGTCGCTGGTCGGCGTGGCGCTGATCGTCGCGCACGGCAATCTGGCCGGCCTACTGGCCCTGCAGATCGGCCACGGCGATGCGCTGGTGCTGGCCGGCATCGTGTGCTGGGCGATCTATACGCTGGGGCTGCGCCAGCTGCCGGCCGGACTCGACCGGCTGGCCGTGATCTGGCTGGCGATGCTGCTGGGACTGGCGATGCTGCTGCCGTTTGCGCTGGTGGACGTGGCGGGACACGGCCTGCCGCCGCTCACGCTGTCGACCGGTCTGAGTCTTGCCTACCTCGGCATCTTCCCCTCGGTGCTGGCGCTGTTGTGCTACGCCTACGCGGTGATGCGGCTGGGCGCGGCACGGGCATCGGGGTTTCTGCACCTGATCCCGGCCTTCGGCGCGCTGCTGGCGATGCTGTTTCTGGGCGAGTCGCTCGAACCTTTCCACGCCGTCGGCATCAGCGCCATCCTGCTGGGCCTGCTGCTGGTCAACGGCGAGCTGTCGCTCCCCGACTGGAAGCGTCTGCGCGCCCGGCTGGGCTGATCACGCTGCCCGTGCAAAAAATGACGCCGCCCCCGGTTTCCGGAGGCGGCGTTTTTTAGGGCAATGTTGCTTCACAGGCGCCCGCACGCCAGTGCATACGCCTCTTGGCGCGGCCAAGGGTCGCGCGGACATCGAAGCGGCAGGCGCAGCAGGCGTTGGCAGCGGCGCCGGCAGAATGCCACGCGAGGAATCAGGCCGCGCTCAAGCGCCCCGTCCTGCGTCGCCCAGCATCGCCGGTGTCATCATCAGCTTGAGCACGGTTTTTTCGCCGCCGTGGCGCTGGCGCAGGCCCAGCCACCACACCGCGCCCTTTTTCACGCTCCAGAGCTGCGGCTGGCCGGCCAGCAGCCGGGCCGCGATCTGGCCCAGCCACGGCTGGTGCCCGACCACCACGGTCGGCGCCTCCAGCCGTGGCCAGCCGATGGCGGCCAGCACATGCTCGGCCGATTCGGACGGATTGAGCTCCGGCAACACGCGACAATGCCCGGTCAGCGCCGCCGCCGTCTGCTGCGAGCGCTTCGCCTCGCTGGCAAAGAGCTGATAGCCACCGGGCAGGCGGCTTTCCAGCCATGCCGCCATCTGCGCTGCCTGCTGCTGGCCATGATGGGTCAAGGCACGGGCGAGATCATTGGCGCCTTCTTCGGCCTCGGCGTGACGCCATAGAATCAGATCGATCATCTTGTCCTCTGCAAATCTAATGAATCGGGCACTCCGGCCCCGCCGCCAGCGTAGCCCAGGTGGATGAAGCTAGTCTTGCACTCCGGATTTGCCGCCCGCAGCTCCGGGCGGCTTTGGCATAATGCCGCACCATGAATGCCTTGCCCGACTGGCGGACCACTCCGCCACCCGCCGCCCGGTTCGCCGACTGGCTGACCGACACCGGCTCGCTGACCGCCCGTCTGATCGCCAGCGGCCGCCGTTTCAACGTGACCTTGCTCCGGCTGGAAACCGGCCAGGCCAGGCCCGACGAAGCCGCCGCCCTGCAACTGGCGCCCGGCGCGCCCGCTCTGATCCGCGAAGTCCGCCTCCTGCTCGACGACCAGCCGATGATCGCCGCGCGCAGCCTGTGCGCCGCCGGCAGCGACTGGTGCGCCATTCTGGATCGCGGCACCCGCTCGCTCGGCCTGTCGCTGTACGACGCGGGCACCATCGCGGTCGGCCCGCTGGAATACGCCTGCCTCAGCCCTGCCATGCCGCTGCATCCCGGCCCGGACGGGCCGCTGGACGCCCGCCGCCGCCTGCACATCCGCGACGGACAAGCCATGCTGGTGCAGGAAATCTTCCTGCCCGCCCTGCAAGGAATCGCCCCATGCCCCTGACCCTCTCCCGCGACAAGCTGCTGGCCTACACCCAGCTGATGCGGCTGGAAAAACCGATCGGCTCGCTACTGCTGCTGTGGCCGACCCTGAGCGCGCTGTGGATCGCCGCCGGCGGCGTGCCGGTCTGGCACCTGATCGCGATCTTCAGCCTTGGCACCGTGCTGATGCGCTCGGCCGGCTGCGTGATCAACGACTACGCCGACCGCCACTTCGACGGCGCGGTGGAGCGCACCCGGCAGCGACCGTTCGCCCGCGGCGCGGTGAGCGAGAAGGAAGCGCTGTGGCTGGCGGCCGGGCTCGCCTTCGTCGCCTTCCTACTGATCCTGCCGCTCAACGCCGCGACCTGGATCGCCAGCCTGCCGGCGGTGTTCCTCGCCGCGACCTACCCGTTCACCAAGCGCTTCTTCCCGATCCCGCAACTGTATCTGGGGCTGGCCTACGGCTTCGGCATCCCGATGGCCTTTGCCGCCACGCTGGGCCACGTGCCGCTGGAAGGCTGGTGGCTGTTCACCGCCAGCGCGTTCTGGACGCTGGCCTACGACACCTGGTACGCGATCGTCGACAAGCCCGACGACCTCAAGCTCGGCACGATCAAGACCTCCGCCATCACCTTCGGCCGCTACGACGTGGCGATCACCATGCTGTGCCACGCCGTCCATCTGGCGCTGCTGGCCGCGCTGGGCGTGCATCTGGGACGCGGCGTGTGGTTCTACGCCGGGCTGGTGGCCGCCGCGGTACTGGTGGCCGAGCAGTTCCGCATCGCCCGGGGCCGCGACCGCGCCGCCTGCTTCAAGGCCTTTCTCGACAACAACCGGGTCGGGCTGGCGGTGTTCGCCGGACTGGTGCTGGACTACGGACTGGCCTGAAACCAGCCCGCCCAAAGAATTCGGCCGGGGTCTTGCCGGCACGACGAACCGCGGCCGGCCAAGCCGCCGCGCCGTTCCGGCATGCCGCTTTCGGCAAGGAATGATGTAAAGCGGCATTAATAGAGCCGGCACACCGCCAAACAAAAAAGACCGGGCATTACGCCCGGTCTTTTTGCATGCGGCGACCGCGCCGCTCAGATCGTCTTCGAGTAGATCGCGATGGTTTTTTTCTCGCGCAGGTAGCGGTCGAACACCATGGCGACGGTGCGGATCAGGAAACGGCCCTTGGGCGTGATGCTGATCCATTCGTCGTCAAGCTCGAGCAACCCGGCCTCGGCGTACTCGGCCAGCTGCGCCATTTCGGTGGCGAAATAGCTGTCGAAGTCGATGCCGAAGCATTCGCCGATGGCCTGCTTGGACAGGGCGAAGCGGCACATCAGCGCCTGGATGACGGCCCGGCGCAGCACGTCGTCGGCCGTCAGCGACAGGCCGCGCAGGATGGGCAGATGCCCGGCATCGAGCGCGGCATAGTAGGCGTCGATGTCTTTTTCGTTCTGGTGGTAGCTGGCGCCGACCTTGCCGATCGACGACACGCCGATGGCGACCAGGTCGTGGTCGGCATGGGTGGAGTAGCCCTGGAAGTTGCGCTGCAGGCGGCCCTGCTTGAGCGCGACGGCCAGATCGTCTTCCGGCAGGGCGAAGTGGTCCATGCCGATGAACACATAGCCGGCGTCGGTAAACTTCTGCACCGCCATCTGCAGGATGTCGAGCTTGACCTCGGCGCTGGGCAGGTCGGCTTCGTTGATGCGGCGCTGCGGCATGAAGATGGTCGGCAGGTGGGCGTAGTTGTACAGCGCCAGCCGGTCGGGCCGCATCGCCAGCACCTTGTCGATGGTGCGCGCGACCGACTCGACCGTCTGGAGCGGCAGGCCGTAGATCAGGTCGACGCTGATCGACTTGAAGCCACAGGCGCGCGCCGCATCGATCACCACGCGGGTTTCCTCTTCGGTCTGGATGCGGTTGACCGCTTCCTGCACGCGGGGCTCGAAATCCTGCACGCCGACCGACATGCGGTTGAAGCCGAGGCGGGCCAGCAGCTCGACGTTCTGGGCCGTGACCTTGCGCGGGTCGATCTCGATCGAGTACTCGCCGTTGGGCAGGAGATTGAAGTGGGTGCGGATGGCGTTCATCAGGCGCGCCATTTGCTCGTCCGACAGGAAGGTCGGCGTGCCGCCGCCAAAGTGCAACTGGACGATGTCCTGCCGTCCGCCCAGCCCTTCGGCATGCAGGGACAGTTCGCGCTCGAGGTAGCCCAGATAGGTATCGGCGCGGGATTTGTCCTTGGTGATGATCTTGTTGCAACCGCAGTAGTAGCAGATGGTATTGCAGAACGGGATGTGCACGTACAGCGAGATCGGCTTAGCGTTTGCCCCTATTTGCCTTTGTTGCAGGCGATGGCGATAATCGTCCTCCATAAAGCTGGCGGTAAAGCGGTCCGCAGTCGGATACGAGGTGTAGCGAGGCCCGTTGCCATCCAGGCGGCGGATCAGTTCGCGATCAAAAACGAACTGGGTAGGTGTTGCGCCGTTAAGCATCATCGTCGCATTCATCATTTACTGGTTAAACCTCTCGAGCAGGTGCCCGATTTTAGCCCGCATGATGCGGAAATCCTGTTGACACGGGTCAAGCCTGCCCGATAAACCATTGAGTCAAATAACCATGGCAGAACACAACCCCTCTCCTCTCAACGCGCTGAAGATTTCCTGCTCCAACTGCAGTCTGCGCGAGCTGTGCCTGCCGGTTGGACTGAACCGCGACGAGATGACCCAGCTTGACGCGGTGATCCGCCAGAGCCGGCGGCTGAAGCGGGGAGAATACCTGTTCCGCGCCGGCGAGGCCTTCAAGTCGATGTACGCCATCCGCACCGGTTTCTTCAAGACCAGCATTTCCAGCCACGACGGGCGCGAGCAGGTGACCGGCTTCCAGATGTCGGGCGAATTGCTGGGGCTGGACGGCGTGTCGGCCAATGCCCACAGCTGCGACGCGATCGCGCTGGAAGACGCCGAGGTGTGCGAGCTGCCGTTCAACCGGATGGAAAGCCTTGGCCGCGACATCCCCAGCCTGCAGCGCCATTTCTTCCGCCTGATGAGCCGCGAGATCGTGCGCGACCAGTCGGTGATGCTGCTCCTGGGCAATATGAAGGCGGAAGAACGGCTGGCCGCCTTCCTGCTCAACCTGTCGCAACGCTTCTCCACCCGCGGCTTTGCCGCCAACGACTTCATCCTGCGCATGTCGCGCGAGGAAATCGGCAGCTACCTCGGGCTCAAGCTCGAAACCGTCAGCCGCACCCTGTCCAAGTTCCAGGCCCAGGGCTGGCTCAAGGTCGAGCACAAACACATCCAGCTGCTCCAGCCGGACATGCTGCGCGAGCTGGTCAGCGGCTGCAGCAACGCCAGCGCCCCCGACTGACCGCCGTTCCGGCGCCTCCGCACCGGACGGTCTACCACATCCCCAGCGCCAGCCCCGCCGACAGCGTCGCTCCCAGATCGGACGCTGCCGCCAGCGCCACCGCATCCGGCTCGCCGTGCACGATCAGCGGCATTTGCACCGCACTCCAGCCGTAGCCGCGCGCGATCCGCTCGATCGCGGCCACCGCGCCGCGGCCGTCGGTGCCGGCCGATACCAGCAATGCAAACGGCAAGCCCTCCGTCCTGCCCTGCGCCGGGTAATAGGTCCGGTCGAGAAAATCCTTGATCGCCCCGGCCATGTAGCCGAAGTTTTCCGGCGTGGCCAGCAGCAGACCGTCGCAGCGGAGCAGATCGTCGATGCCGGCCGCGAGCCCGGTCATCAGCCACGGTTCCACCTCGTCGCCCGCCGCCTCCCGCGCGCCCTGCAGCGCCGCGTCGACCAGACGGCGCGTGCGGCCGGTCTGGCTGGCATAGACCGCCAGGAGCCGCTTCACCGCCCGCCCGCCGCACCAACGATCCGCTCGCGCAGCAGCGACAGGCGGTGCGGATCGGGCCAGCCCGCCGGCATCACGAAGCCGCGCGCGACTTCGAAGCCCTCGTCCGCCTCGCCCCCTTCCCTTTCGCAGACCAGCTCGGCCACCAGTTGCGGCATGTCGGCAGTCTGCAGTCGCTCACGCAGTTCCGCCTCGGTCTGCGTCTCACGCCACGGCAAGCGGGCCGGCGCCAGCCAGTTCATCCGCGGCAGGCAGGCCCAGCGGCTGGCGGGCCGGCTGCGTGGCCAGTCCGCCGCCAGCGGCCGCCACCAGCCGCGCGCGGCGGCTCGGTGCAGCGGATTGACCCGGGCCGAGGGCGGATAGAAGAACCAGCCGCGCAGCAGGGACACACTGCGACAGCCGACAAAGTCCGGCGGCAGGCTGGACCGGGCGCGCGGATCGGCCGAAAGCGCCAGCTGGCGCTGCAGCTGCGCGCGCTTGATCAGCCAGGCGTCGTGCAGGTTGGCGCCGACCCAGTCGGCCGGATCGTCGCCGGCCAGCAGGTAGAACTTGCTCGACGTCTCGACATGGAACGGTTCGCCGGCGATCCGCAGCAGAAAATCGAACTCGCCGACCGTGTCCCGCCCCGCCCGCACCGCCCGGTTGGCCGCCACCAGCTCGATATGCGGCACATGGGTAAACCAGAACGCCAGCAACGCTTCGGCATAGCGGCCCAGCCGGTCGGCCCGGCGCGCCGCCAGCCAGTCAAACAGCCCGGCGGGCTGGCAATCCAGCCGCAACAGCCGTCCGCTGCCATCGCTCCCCCCCAGCAGCAAGCGGTCCAGCTCCACGCCGGTGTCCCACGGCGCGGGTCCGTACAGCAGCATGGCCAGATCGCGCACCGGTTGCTGGCGCAATTGCGTCAGCAGATCGGCGAGGAGGGCGGCGGGATCGGATGGAGAAGGACGGTTCATGGCATGGCCGGAAGCGGACGGCGGCCTTTCAGTGGTCG
>JASLDQ010000096.1 GCA_030151505.1 Chromobacteriaceae bacterium | reverse complement strand
TCGATGCCGAAGGCGCGCACCGCCGCCTCGTTGGTCGATACCGCGACGAAGTGGCGCGCCACGTCGGCCGGCTGGCCGCCGCCGGCGAAGAACCACTCGCGCGCCGCCTCAGCGTTCATCAGCGTTTCCGGCGTGGTGAAGGACTTGGACGCAACGATGAACAGCGTGGTGGCCGGGTCGAGGCCTTCCAGCGTCTGGGCGAGGTGGGCGCCGTCGAGATTGGACACATAGTGGACCTTCACCTTGTCGCCTGCGTAGGGCCGCAAGGCCTGGGTCGCCAACAGCGGGCCGAGGTCGGAGCCGCCGATGCCGATGTTGACCACGTCGCGCACCGGACTGCCGGTGTAACCCGGCCAGGCCCCGCTGCGGACCTGCTCGGCGAAGGCATAACAGCGCGCCAGCATCGCGTGCACGTCCGGCACCACGTCGTGGCCGGCGGTGCGGATCACCTCGCCGGGCGCGGCGCGCAGCGCGGTGTGCAGTACGGCGCGGTGTTCGCTGACGTTGATCGGCTCGCCGGCCCGCATGCGCTGCATCCAGTCGCCCAATTCGGCGGCGTGCGCCAGCTCGACCAGCAATTCGAGTGTGCGTTCGGTGATGCGGTGCTTGGAGTAGTCGAGCAGGAAGCCGTCGAGTTCGACCGAGAACTTGTCGAAACGCGCCGGGTCGGCCGCGAACAGCTCGCGCATGTGCAGATGGCGGGTCGCGCGCTGGTGCTGGTGCAGCTTGGCCCAGATCGGCGAATGGTTGATGTCGTTGTGGCGGATGGAGGGCATGGTCGCCTCTTGGAATCTGTTCGCGATCGGTCGCGAGCGGCTCTTGTAGGGTGCAATAGGCGCAGTGCATCGCACCGCCGCCGTTCGAGCGTTACCGTCCCGTTTCGCCTGACGGCGACTTCCTTTCTTTGCTTCGCCAAAGAAAGGCCCCCCGCGGGTTCCCGCCTTACCGCGCCGTGTCGAGGCAAAGCCGGAACTCGCCCGGCTAACGTGCCGGGCTCGAACAGCCGGCTTCTTAAAACCTCGACACGGCACGCCAAGCCGGCAGCGTGAACAGGGAAAGGGGGGTCTTAGCCACCTTATTCGGTCGCAAAACGGGGCAAGATCATAAACAGCTTCTTACAGCTTGATGAAATGCTCGCGGTAGTACTTCATCTCTTCGATCGACTCGTAGATGTCGGCCAGCGCCTCGTGCTTGCCATGCTTGGTCAGGCCCTTGGCGATTTCCGGCTTCCAGCGCTTGCACAGTTCCTTCAGGGTGGACACGTCCAGATTGCGGTAGTGGAAATATTCTTCCAGCTTAGGCATCCAGCGCGCCATGAAACGGCGGTCCTGGCAGATCGAGTTGCCGCACATCGGCGAGGCCTTGGCCGGCACGTGCTGCTTGAGGAAATCCAGCATCAGCGCTTCAGCGTCGGCTTCGGTCAGGGTCGAGGCCTTGACCTTGTCGATCAGGCCGCTTTTGCCGTGCGTCCCCTTGTTCCAGGCATCCATGCCGTCGAGCACGGCGTCGGACTGATGCACCACCAGCACTGGCGATTCGGCCACGGTGTTGAGCTGGCTGTCGGTGATGACCACCGCCATTTCAATGATCTTGTCGCCGTCGGGATTGAGACCGGTCATTTCCATGTCCAGCCAGATAAGATGGTTTTGATCTTGTGCCATATATAATCGCTCACGTTTATCAATTTTTGCCGGCGGGGATTGTCTCACAATCCTTGCGGCCTTCAGACCTCCGCCATGACTTCCGCTACCGTCACTTTCGTCTTCCTCGCCGCACTGGCCCTCTCGCTCGGCCTGCGCCTGTGGCTGGCCGTGCGCCAGATCCGCCATGTGCGCGCGCACCGCGAGCGGGTTCCGGCCGCCTTCGCCGACGTGGTGACGCCGGCCGGCCACCAGCTGGCGGCGGACTACACCGTGGCCAAGACCCGGCTCGGCATCGTCGCCGCCCTGCTCGACACCGCCGTGCTGCTGGCACTGACGCTGGGCGGCGGGATCGAAACGCTGACCCGGTTCTGGCATGGCGGGCTGTCCGGCGAGCTGGTGCGCGGGGTCGCGCTGATCCTGTCGGTCGGCCTGCTGTCGGGCATCGTCGGCCTGCCCTTGACGCTGTATTCGACCTTTGGCGTCGAGGCCCACTTTGGCTTCAACAAGACCACGCCCGGACTGTTCGTGATCGACCAGATCAAGAGCGTGGCGGTCGGACTGGCGTTGGGCGTACCGCTTTTGCTGCTGGTGCTGTGGCTGATGGCGGCGATGGGCGCGCTGTGGTGGCTGTGGGTGTGGCTGGCGTGGTGCGGGTTTTCGCTCTTGCTGCTGTGGCTTTTCCCGACCGTGATCGCGCCGCTGTTCAACAAGTTCCTGCCGCTGGACGACGCGGCGCTGCGCGCCCGCATCGAGGCGCTGCTGCAGCGCTGCGGCTTTACCTCCAGCGGCGTGTTCGTGATGGACGGCTCCAGGCGCTCCAGCCACGGCAATGCCTATTTCACCGGTTTTGGCGCGGCCAAGCGCATCGTGTTTTTCGACACGCTGATGACCCAGCTGGCGCCGGGCGAGATCGAGGCGGTGCTGGCGCACGAACTGGGCCACTTCAAGCGCCGCCATGTGATCAAGCGCATCGCCGTCACGTTTGCGCTGTCGCTGGGATTTCTGTTCGTGCTGGGCTTGCTGCTCGACCAGCCGGCTTTCTACGCCGGGCTGGGGGTCGACACGCCGTCCACGGCCGCCGCGCTGCTGCTGTTCGTGCTGGCCGCGCCGGCCTTCACCTTCCCCCTCACGCCGCTGGCCAGCCTGAGCTCGCGCAAGCACGAGTACGAGGCGGACGACTTTGCCGCCGGCCACGCCAATCGGGATGCGCTGGTGTCAGCGCTGACCAAGCTCTATCGTGACAACGCGGC
>JASLDQ010000069.1 GCA_030151505.1 Chromobacteriaceae bacterium | reverse complement strand
TCAGTTGGTTAGAATACCGGCCTGTCACGCCGGGGGTCGCGGGTTCGAGTCCCGTCCACTCCGCCAACACTAAAAGCACAGTCTTCGACTGTGCTTTTTTCATGTCGCCCCCCGCAAAAAAGGCCGGATCATTTCCGGCCTTTCCAAACATCAGTTCCGCTGCATTCCCGCCACCAGCTGGCTGACGTTGTGCCGCATCATGTCCAGGTAGGAATTGGCCGCCCCATCCTTCGACAGCGCGTCCGAATAGAGCTTCCCACTCACCTGCGCCCCGCTTTCCTTGGCAATACGGTCAACCATGCGCCGGTCGGAGATATTCTCCACGAACACCGCCCGCGTGCCGCTCTGGCGGATTTGACGGATCAGGTTCGCCACGCCCTTGGCCGACGCCTCCGCCTCGGTATTCATCCCTTGCGGCGAACTGAAGCGGATCTGGTAACGCTGCGCCAGATATCCGAAGGCATCATGGCTGGAAATCACCCGCCGCTTGTCCGGCGGAATCCGGGCCACTTCTTTCTGCGCCCAGGCATCCAGCTCGACCAGCTTGCGGTCATAGGCCGCGGCGCGCTGTTCGTAATAGACCTTGCCGGCCGGATCGACCTTCACCAGCGCCGCACTGACATTCCTGACCCACGCCTGCACATTCAGGGGATTGTTCCAGACATGCGGATCGACCTCACCGTGGTCGTGGCCATGATCGTGGTCGGCCTCCGAACGCATGGGCTTGAGCCCGTTGGTGGCCACCACCGTCGCGCCCTTGTAACCGGCCGATTTGCTCATCCGCCCCATCCAGCCTTCGAAGCCCAGTCCATTGACCACAAACAGCTTCGATGCCGCCAGCGCCTTCACATCCTGCGGGCGAGGCTGGTACACATGCGCATCCTGGTCCGGCCCCACCAGCGTGCGCACCTCGATGCGGTCGCCGCCCACCTCCCGCACCACATCGCCCAGAATGCTGAAACTCGCCACGACCGGCAGTTTGTCGGCAAACGCCTGCGGCATCGCCGCGGCCAGCCCCAGCACAAGCAAGGTTTTCTTCATTTTTATTCCCCGGTTCAACATCGACAAATCGACCTCCGCCCTCAGCCGGCCAGATGACGGCCGCGAATCAGGCGCGGCAGCACCCCGCCATGCGGCGCCAGCAGCAAGGACAGCAGGTAGAACACCCCGGCCAGCAGCACAATGGCCGGCCCGCTGGGCAGGTCGAGGTGATACGACAGCAAGAGTCCGCCGTAGCCGGAAAGCATCGCGCTGGCCACCGCTACCGCCAGCATCCGGCCGATCGACTGCGCCCACAGCCGCGCCGTCACCGCCGGGATCATCATCAGGCCCACGGCCATCAGGGTGCCCAGCGCCTGGAAACCGGCTACCAGGTTCAGCACCACCAGCACCATGAAGACGAGGTAATAGCCGGTACTGCGGGCGCCGACCGCCTGCAGGAACACCGGGTCGAAACTGTCGAGCAGCAGCGGCCGGTAGATAATCGCCATACCGGCCATCGACACAGTGGAAATCCCGGCGACCAGCATCAGCGCGGTATCGTCCACCGCCAGCACGCTGCCGAACAGGATGTGGATCAGATCGATGCTGCTGCCGAAGTGCGACACCAGCAGCACCCCCAGCCCCAGCGACATCAGGTAGAAGGCCGCCAGGCTCGCGTCCTCCTTGATCGTGGTGTAGCGGGTGACGATGCCGGCGGCGAGCACCACCAGCACGCCGGCGGCAAAGCCGCCGATGCTCATCGCGGGCAGGCTCAGGCCCGCGAGGATGAAGCCCACGGCCGCGCCGGGCAGCACCGCGTGGCTCATCGCATCCCCCATCAGGCTCATCCGGCGCATCACCAGAAACAGCCCGACCGGTCCGCAACCGCAGGCCAGCGCCATGCAGCCGACCAGCGCGCGGCGCATGAAGCCGAACTCGACGAAGGGAGACAGGAAAACCTCGTGCAGACTCATGCCGCCACCCCGCTCGCATCCGGCACATGGCAGACCGGCGGATGGGCCTGCCAGTGGGTGGCGATTTCATTAGCCCGGGCCAGATTGGCCTCGGTGAGCACCGCCTCGGTCTTGCCGAAGGCGATGACCTCCCTCGCCAGCAGCAAGGTGTGGCCGAACCAGGCCCGTACCTGCTCGTAGTCGTGCAGCACGGCGATCACCGTCCTGCCCTCGCCTTCCCAGCGCCGCACGAAGCCGAGCAGGTCGAAGGTCGTCTTGGCATCCACCGACGCGAACGGCTCATCCAGCAAAATCAGCGGCGCATCCTGCATCAGGATGCGGGCGAACAGCACGCGCTGGAACTGTCCGCCGGACAACTCGCCGATACCGCGCTGCTCGAAGCCATGCAGGCCAACGTCGGCCAATGCCGCCCGCGCCCGCGCCACACCTCGGCGGCCGGCGCAGCCGCAAGCACCGGTTTCGTGCCACGCCCCGGTCAACACCGTGTCCAGCACCGTCACCGGCAGCGTGCGGTCGATCTGCGCCGCCTGTGGCATGTAGGCGATCTGCGCGCGGCTAATCCCGCCCATGTCCACCTTGCCGGTATCCGGCTTGAGAAAGCCCATCATCGATTTGAGGATGGTGCTCTTGCCCGCCCCGTTGGGGCCGAACACCGCCGTGGCGCAGCCCGCCGGAAATTCGACATTGATATGGTGCACCGCCGGCCGGCGCTGATAGGACACGGTCAGATTACGCAAACAGATACTCATGCCGCCCCCAGCGCCCAGAACACGCCGCCCCACAACAGGGCGGCAACGACCAGCGCCAGCAGGAGGCGCTGCCAGACGGCGGCGGCCAGCAGGCTGACGGGTAAAAACTCGAAAATCTTCATGTAATCGCAAACAACGAATGAATGGGCGACCCGGCGGGCCAACGCGAAGCCCCTGCGCGCCGGCCCTCACCGCCCCGGAAAAGAAAAAAAGATCCGTCAGGCTGGTAGCACGCAAGCGGCCAGCCCGGCCTCCAGCCAGGCA
>JASLDQ010000035.1 GCA_030151505.1 Chromobacteriaceae bacterium | reverse complement strand
CCAAAATGGCGGACCAGCTCGTCGGCTTCCTGCCGGGCCAGGTCGGCGCCGGTGTGGATGCCCAGCGCAGCCAGCCTGGCGGCGGTGACGGTGCCGACGCCGAAGAAGCGTTCGACCGGGAGGGCGGCGATGAAGGCCGGCATGTCCTGCGGCCGGATCAGGAACTGGCCGTCGGGCTTGTTCCAGTCGCTGGCGACCTTCGCCAGAAACTTGTTGGGAGCGATGCCGGCCGAGGCGGTGATGCCGACTTCGGCGCGGATCCGGTCGCGGATGGCCTGCGCCATCAGGCTGGCGCTGCCGCGGCAATGGGGCTGGCCGCTGACGTCGAGATAGGCTTCATCCAGCGACAGCGGTTCCACCAGCGGCGTGAAATCATAGCAGATCGCCAGCACTTCGCGGCTGGCTTCGCGGTAGCGCGCCATGTCGGGCGGGACGATGGTCAGCCTGGGGCACTGTCGCAGGGCGCGGGCCGACGACATGGCCGAGCGGACGCCGAAGTGGCGCGCCAGATAGTTGCAGGTGGCGATCACGCCGCGCGCCTCGGGCTGGCCGCCGACCGCCAGCGGGATGTCGCGCCACTCGGGGTGGTCGCGCATCTCGATCGACGCGAAGAAGGCGTCGCAGTCGATATGGATGATTTTGCGCTGCATGGCGGAGGTGGCGTGGAGGAGGGCGAGGCGACGGGAAAGGGGCGGCGGACGTGAAAAAGGACTTGCGGCAATTGCACGCAAGTCCTTGAATTTCATGGTGCACCCGACAGGGATCGAACCTGTGACCTTCAGCTTCGGAAACTGACACTCTATCCAACTGAGCTACGGATGCATCTACAGCCGCGCATGATAGACAATCCCGCCGCCGGCGTCCAGTTCCGGCGCTTTGTTTTGGGCGGGGCTTTCCGTATAATCCCTACAGTTTTAATTGTCATTTTTGATTTTTAGAGGCGAGACAGAATGAGCAGTGGAAACAGCGGAATGACGACCGGCTCGATTCTCCGCATTGTCGCGGCCGTTGTGGCCCTGATCGTGGCGGGTATCTGGCTTTTGGCCAAGTTGGCGACCAGCGGTCAGATTGTCGACGCGGAAGTCATGTCGAAGGAAGCCGTCGCGGCACGCATCAAGCCGGTGGGCGAAGTGGTGGTCAGCGAAGGCGGTGCACCGGGCAGCCGTAATGGCGAAGCGGTGTACAAGGCTATTTGCTCGTCCTGTCACGCCAGCGGTCTGGCGGGTTCGCCCAAGTTCGGCGATGCCGGCGCCTGGGGCCCGCGTATCGCCCAGGGCTTTGACACCCTGGTCAAGCACGCCGTCGAAGGCATTCGCGCCATGCCGGCCAAGGGCGGCGCAGCCGACCTGACCAACGAAGAAGTCGCCCGTGCGGTGGCCTTCATGGGCAATGCCGGCGGTGCCAAGTTCACCGAACCGGCCGTGGCCGGTGGCGCCGAAGGCGGAGCGATCGACCCGCAGGTCAAGGGCAAGGAAATCTACGGCAGCGTGTGCGTGGCTTGCCACGGTACCGGTGCCGCCGGTGCGCCGAAGTTCGGCGACAAGGCCGCGTGGGGTCCGCGCCTCGCCAAGGGCGAGGAAGCGTTGCTGGCTTCCGCCACCAAGGGCCTGAACGCCATGCCGGCCAAGGGCGGCTACACCGGCAGCGATGCCGAGTTCAAGGCTGCGCTGGAATACCTGGTCGGCGCCGCCAAGTAAGTCTGGCTGTTGCCGATGGACGAAAAAGACGCGCATGGCGCGTCTTTTTTGCATTTGTCGCGTGCCCGGGCCAGTCTGGCACGGCTTCCTCCGCCATTCGACGAAAAAACCGCCAATCTGCCCGCGCTCAATGCCGCTATCGAGGCGGACCGGGGCGGTAGCTGGGGCGCGCGGTTTCGCGGTGGTGGCCGACGCGATGCGCAAGCTGGCCGAGTGCACTGCGTATTCCTTCCTCGGTGAATTCCCGCGATAGAAACTACGCCACATCGGCTGGCGAGACTGCCACAACCCTTAAAGGTAACTGCCGATCTCGATGGCTGATCCGTCGCGCAGACCGCATTCGCGCTCGCACGGATGGCGTGGATTGATAGGGGCTAGTTGCAAAAAGCCGTGTGAATCGCGAGCTTATCCGACCCTCTAATCGCCAAAAACGATGTAATTCACACGCGGAGCCCGCCGCGCCTTCGACCGTCTGGTGGGTTGGCTGGGGTCGTCGCCATCAGGCCGGCCCGCCCGACGAGGTCGATGCCTTGATCGGTTGTCTCGTCGTCATGCCGGCAACGTCCAGACTGCACTGCAGGCTATGCGGCCACGAAGCAGGAAGCGGCCGCTTCGGTCCGTCAGCTCCAGCGAACCGGCGGTTCCTTCCGCGTGCGCGGCCGAAAGCCGGCGCTCCGGCTTTCCGGCCCGGACAGGATGGCACCGGTGTGGTCCGGGCGCTGTCGCGCGGGCCAGGGTGAGGACTCTAGCTTTTCGGCGCGGTCTTGGCCGCCAGCATCTCGCGCAGGTTGGCCAGTTTTTGCTTGCCCTCGGCGCGGGTGACTTGCGGCTCGGCGCCGGGCTTGCCGAAATGGCGCAGCTCCTCGTCGCCGATCTCGCCGATGAAGCGCGACGGCTCGAC
>JASLDQ010000001.1 GCA_030151505.1 Chromobacteriaceae bacterium | reverse complement strand
CTGGCGGGCGATCTGCAGCACCAGCCCCAACAGCAACAGGGTGTTGAGCCCGAACAGGAGCCAGTAGTAGTCGGCCAGCTTCGAGGTTGCCCCCGAGGCGATCGCGAGCAGGTAAAGCAGCATGATGCCGAGACTGGCCAGTCCGATCAGCCAGTTGCGCATCAGCTCCCGCCCTCCGCCGCTACCGCCTGCCAGCCCGAATCGAGCGTCCAGTCGGACGATTTGAGGATGTTGAGCTGGAAGGGACGCGGCAGCTGGGTGGTGTCCAGATACAGGCGCAGGCGGCCGGCGAAATCGCCGGCACGGCTGTGGCCGACCTGGTCGCGCCCCAGCACTCGCCAGCTGCGGCTGGCGCCGATCAGCGCCAGCGCGTCCTCCAGCCGGGTGTAGCTCTGGAACAGCGTGCCGGTGCTGACCCGGTACTGGCGGGTCAGCGGATGCCAGGACAGGCGCCAGGACTGGCTGGCGGTCGGGTCGAACCAGTCGGACAGCTGGCGCCAGTAGGCGTACATGCGGGGCTTGGTCAGCTCGAATTCGAGCCGGAAGGTGAGGGCGACGCCTTGATCGAGCGCGTCGAGCAGGGTGGGGTTGAGCTCGATGGCGTAGCGGCTTTTTAGCGTCAGCGCGCCGTCATTGAGCTCCAGCGCCGCCTGCCGGGGGACGATGGCCTCTGCGGCCAGGGCGGCCAAGGGGCCGCCGGCCAGGAGCAGGAGCAGGCTAAGCCTTGCCAAGTAGCGCGTAATAAAAGCCATCGTGACTGTCGTCGGGCAGGAGTTGAGTGGCGCGTTCCAGCGTGGCATCGGGATGCCGGCGCAGGAAGGCGTCGATCTGTTTGTTGTTTTCGGCGGGGAAAATCGAGCAGGTAGCGTATAGCATTTTGCCGCCCTCGGCCACGACCGCCCACAGGCTGTCGGCGATGGCCGCCTGCTGGCGGGCGAAATTGCCGATGTCGGTTATGCGACGCGCCCACTTGATGTCCGGATGGCGGCGCGCCACCCCGGAGGCCGAGCACGGCACGTCGGCCAGCACGCGGTCGAACTTCACCCCGTCCCACCAGGCGTCAGACCGGCCGGCGTCACCGCACTTGAGCGTGGCGGCCAGCCCCAGCCGCTTGAGGTTGTCGGCCACGCGGCCGAGGCGGTGCTCGTCGTTGTCGAGCGCCACGAGCGCCACGTCGGCGCGTTCGAGGATGTGGCCGGACTTGCCGCCCGGCGCGGCGCAGGCATCCAGCACGCGCAGGCCGTCGGCCAGCTCCAGCCAGTCGGCCGCCAGCTGCGCGCCGGCATCCTGCACCGAGCACAAGCCGTCGAAGAAGCCCGGCAGTTCGGCCACCGGCACCGGCTTCAGCAGGCGCAAGGCCTCGCCGCCCTCGGCCACCGCCTCGATGCCGGCTTCGGCGAGCTGCGCCAGATAGGCGTCCGGCGCGATCCGGCGGCGGTTGACCCGCACCGTCATCGGCGGGTGGGCGTTGGCGGCGGCCAGCGCGGCCTTCCACTGCTTCGGGTAGGCCTTCTGCAGCTCGGCGATCCACCAGTCCGGATGGTTCCAGTAGGCGACCGCGTCGCGCGCCAGTTCGGTGTCCAGTTCTTCGCGCCGGCGCTGGAAATTGCGCAGCACGCCGTTGACCAGCGCCTTCATGCGCGGATCGAGCGCCTCGGCCGCGCGCACCGCGTTGTCGACGATGGCGTAGGGCGCGGCGCGGGTGGCGTCGAGCTGGTAGAGCGCGACCAGCAGCAGGCGGTCGACCAGCGGGTTGGCGAGCTTTTTCGGCACCAGCCGGTCGAGCGCGGCGCGATACCAGCCCAGCCGGCGCAGGGTGCCGTGGCTGAGGTCGAGCAGCTGCGCGCGTTCGCGCGGTTCGAGGCCGCTGGCGGCGCGGGAAAAGGCGTCGCTGAGGTTCTGGCCGGCGAGCGCCTGGTCGATCAGGCGGGCGGCGATGGTCTGGATAGTGTGCATGGGCGGAAATGACAGCAGCCACGGAGTTGCCGTGGCTGCCTGAAAATCAAGGACTTGGGCGGAGCCGGAGTATACGCGCCGGCTCCGCTGCCGTCAGCCCTGGCCGCGGGCGATGGCTTCCAGCCGGGCGATGCGCTCTTCGGTGCGCGGGTGGGTGCGGAACAGGTCCTGCACGCCGCCGGCACCGGACAGCGGGTTGATGATCATCATCTGCGCGGTTTCCGGGTGCATTTCGGCGGCCGGCATGTAGCGGCCCTGCGCGTAGTACTCGATCTTGCGCAAGGCGGCGGCCAGCGCCAGCGGGTCGCCCGAGATGATCGAGCCTTCGCGGTCGGCGCCGAATTCGCGGGTGCGAGAGATGGCCATCTGGATCAGCGTGGCGGCGATCGGCGCGAGGATGGACACCAGCAGCATCACGATCGGATTGGTCGAGTTGCCCTCGCTGTCGCGGTTGCCGCCGAACAGGCTGGCAAACATCGCCATATTGGCCAGCGAGGAAATCGCGCCGGCCAC
Source organism: Chromobacteriaceae bacterium (assembly GCA_030151505.1). Taxonomy (GTDB): domain Bacteria; phylum Pseudomonadota; class Gammaproteobacteria; order Burkholderiales; family Aquaspirillaceae; genus JASLDQ01. The sequence goes on along the minus strand of JASLDQ010000001.1, from coordinate 2,867 downwards.
GGTGGCCGACACGGTCGAGATCAGCGTGTCGCGGTTGCGGACGTGGGCCAGCTCGTGCGCCATCACCCCGCGCAGCTCGCGGTAGTCCAGCAGGCGCAGGATGCCGGTGGTGGCGGCCACGGCGGCGTTTTCCGGGTTGCGGCCGGTGGCGAAGGCGTTGGGTTACTCCTCGTCGATGATGTAGACGCGCGGCATCGGCAGGCCGGCGCGCTGCGACAGCTCGACCATCATGCCGTAGAACTCCGGCGCGGTGCGGGCGTCGACCTCGTGCGCGTTGTACATGCGCAGCACCATCTTGTCCGAGTTCCAGTAAGCCCACAGGTTCATCGCGCCGCCCAGGAGCAGGGCGATCAGCATGCCCGATTTGCCGCCGATGGCGCCGCCCACGACGCCGAACAGAGCCACGATGGCGGCCATCAGCAGGGTGGTCTTGAACCAGTTGTTGGTCATGGCAGGGAATCTCCGTCAATTCAGTGGGATAGGACCGACATGCGGTCCCTCGGGCCTGCATTCAAGGCCTTGCGGCTTAAATAGCGATTAAAGGGCGCGCGGGGCCGCCTGTCATCCCGCCCGGCCCCGGACGAATCAGCCGCCCAGCACCTTGCCCGTCAGCCCGCCGCGACCGGCGACAAACTGCGCCGCAGCCAGGCGCTTGCCACCGGCGGCCTGCAGTTCGGTCACGCGCAGCGCGCCGTCGCCGCAGGCGACCAGCAGACCGGCAGCATCGGCGGCCAGCACGGTGCCGGGCACGCCGTGGCCCGCTTCCTCGGTGGCGCGCCACAGCTTGAGCGGTTCGCCGTCCAGCGTGGTGACCGCGCCCGGGAAGGGGTTGTAGGCCCGCACCCGACGGTCGAGTTCGGCCGCCGGCCGCGACCAGTCGAGCCGGGCCTCGTCCTTGCTGATCTTGTCGGCGTAGGTGACGCCGGCTTCCGGCTGCTTTTCCGGGACCAACACGGCCAGACCGGCCAGTGCGGTCACGATGGCGCGGCCGCCGGCGGCCGCGAGCTTGTCGTGCAGGCTGGCGGTGGTGTCGGCGGGTGCTATCGCGACCTTTTCCAGCAGCAGCATGTCGCCGGTGTCGAGGCCCACATCCATCTGCATGATGGTGACGCCGGTTTCGGCGTCACCGGCCAGGATCGCCCGCTGGATCGGTGCCGCGCCGCGCCAGCGCGGCAGGATGGAGGCGTGGAGATTGAGGCAGCCGTGGTGCGGCAGGTCGAGCACCGCCTTCGGCAGGATCAGGCCATAGGCGGCCACCACCATCGCGTCGGCGCCGACGGCGGCAATCTCGGCCTGCGCCTCGGGCGTCTTGAGCGTCAGCGGCTGGCTGACCGGCAGGCCGCGCGCCAGCGCCAGCTCCTTGACCGGGCTGGCCTTGAGCTTCATGCCGCGGCCGGCGGGTCGGTCGGGCTGGGTCAGCACCAGCGCGATGTCGTGGCCGGCGTCGAGCAGGGCTTGCAGGGCGATGGCGGCAAAGTCGGGAGTACCGGCGAAGATCAGTTTCATGTCGGGGACGGTCGAGGCTTGAGATGGGATTGGAAATCGGACCGGAACGGCGAACGGCGCAACCCGCCGCCCGCGACGTCGCCCGGCAGGACAACGGGCCGCGCCGGCACCCGTCGGCCGGGCGGCGGAAACGGCGGCTTACAGGCTTTGCCGCTCGCGCTTCTTGAGCTTGGTCTTGATGCGGTTCTGCTTGAGCGGCGACAGGTATTCGACGAAGACTTTGCCGGCGAGATGGTCCATCTCGTGCTGGATGCAAATCGCCAGGAGGCCGTCGGTGTCGAGGCTGAAGGGTTCGCCGGCGCGGTTGAGCGCCTCGACGGTGATGCGCTCGTAGCGTTCGACCTTGTCGTAGATGCCGGGCACCGACAGGCAGCCTTCCTCGTACACGGTATGGCCTTCGCGCGCGGTGAGCCGGGGGTTGACCAGCACCAGCAGGTCGTCGTGGGTGTCGGACAGGTCGATGACGATGACTTGCTCGTGCACGTCCACCTGCGTGGCGGCCAGACCGATGCCGTGGGCGGCGTACATGGTCTCGGCCATGTTGTCGACGAGGGTGCGGATGCGGTCGTCCACGGCGGCGACGGGCTTGGCGACGGTATGCAGGCGTTCGTCCGGGTATTGCAGAATATTCAACAGGGCCATGGGCTTAAACCAAATGTGATGTTGTCGTATGCCAGAAAGGTTTTATAAGATGATTTGAGGCTCGGTCAGCGGGGAGCCGATTGCGGACGCTGCCCGTCATACGGGCGTCGCCGCGCCATATCTCATGAGACGGGGCAATCATGCGCCAGTTCATTATACCGACACTCCTTGCCATCGGCCTTGCCGCTGCCGCGCACGCCGACACCCTCAAACTCAGGCCGGACGCGCCGGCCCGCTACGTCGTCAAGAAGGGCGACACGCTGTGGGACATTTCCGGCCGCTACCTCTACAAGCCGTGGTACTGGCCGAAGCTGTGGAACCTCAACCGCGCCCAGATCAGGGATCCGCACTGGATTTATCCCGGCGACGTGCTGGTGCTGGACCGCCGCACCGGTACGCTGCGACTGGAGCGCGGCGGCAAGCCGGTCGCCGTCGAGAAGCTCTCGCCGCGCGTGCGGGTGATGGACGACGGCGCGGTCGGCAGCGTGAACCCCAAAGTCATCCAGTCCTTCCTCGCCCGGCCGGCGGTCGTCGACGAGGACGAATTCCTCGCCTCGCCGCGCATCGTCGCCGGAGCTGACAACCGCTCGCTGATGGGGGCCGGCGACACCGCCTACGCGGAAAAGCTCGACGGCAGCCGTGGCCAGCGCTGGCAGGTCTACCACCCGGTTCGACCGCTGGTCGACCCCGACACCGGCGAAAAGCTCGGCTACGAAGTG
>JASLDQ010000396.1 GCA_030151505.1 Chromobacteriaceae bacterium | reverse complement strand
TGACCACCGTGATCACGCTGGTGACCGGGACGATGTTCTTGATGTGGCTGGGTGAGCAGATCACTGAGCGCGGCATCGGCAACGGCATCTCGATGATCATCTGTGCGGGTATTGCTTCCGGCATTCCGTCTTGCCGATGGCAGACGGAATCCCGGAAGCAATACCCGCACAGATGATCATCGAGATACCGTTGCCGATGCCGCGCTCAGTGATCTGCTCACCCAGCCACATCAAGAACATCGTCCCGGTCACCAGCGTGATCACGGTGGTCAGGTAGAACTCGAACTGCGAAGCGACCACCAGGTTCGGCTGTTTGAACAACATCACCGCAATCCCGAACGACTGGAAAGTCGCCAGCATTACGGTCGCATAGCGCGTGTACTGGGTAATCTTGCGTCGTCCCGCATCGCCCTCTTTCTTCAGCTGCTTGAGCTGCGGAATCACTTCCGACGCCAGCTGCAGAATGATCGAGGCCGAGATGTACGGCATGATGCCAATGGCAAATACCGTAAATCTCGACAGGGCCCCACCCGAAAACATGTTGAACATGTCGAGGAGGCCCGTCTGCGACGACTGGAACAACTTCGCTAGTTCGGCAGGGTTGATACCCGGAACCGGGATATGCGCACCAATACGATAGACAATCAGGGCGCCGATCAGGAAGAAGACCCGACGCTTCAGATCACCGAACTTACTGGTGTTTGCCGCTAGAGAAGGATTGGCCACGGATAGTCGCGCTCTAGTTATTCAACAATCTTGCCGCCGGCAGCTTCGATGGCAGCGCGTGCACCTGCAGTGGCAGCAATGCCACGCAGAGTGATCGCACGGTCGATCGAGCCAGCCAGGATCACCTTGCCAGCCTTGGCGCCGACGCTCAGCAGACCGGCCTGGGCCAGTGCCAGATTGTCGATTTCATCGACCGGCAGGCCGGCCAGATCACCCAGACGCACTTCGCAGGTCAGCTTGGCGGTCAGCGACTTGAAGCCACGCTTCGGCAGGCGGCGCTGCAGCGGCATTTGACCGCCTTCGAAGCCAACCTTGTGGAAACCACCCGAGCGGGACTTCTGACCCTTGTGGCCACGGCCGGCGGTCTTACCCAGACCGCTGCCAATGCCACGGCCAACGCGACGCTTGGCGTGCTTGGCACCTTCAGCAGGTTTGATCGTGTTCAGGAACATCTTAACCCTCGCATTTAACCAGGTAGCTGATCTTGTTGATCATGCCACGGTTTTCCGGGGTATCGATCACTTCGACGGTCTGACGGATCTTCTTCAGACCCAGACCGCGGGCGCAAGCCTTGTGCGATTCGATACGGCCAATCAGGCTCTTTTCGAGCGTGACTTTGATGGTCTTCTGGTCGCTCATTCTTCAACTCCCAGGATCTCGGCTACGGTCTTGCCGCGCTTGGCAGCGATGTCCGACGGAGTGCAGATCTTCGACAGACCATCCAGCGTGGCGCGAACCACGTTGTACGGATTGGTTGAACCGTGGGTCTTGGCCGAGACGTTGTGCACGCCCATGGCTTCGAACACGGCACGCATGGCACCGCCGGCCTTCACGCCGGCACCTTCCGGTGCGGGCTGCATGAACACGGTGGTGGCACCGTGCTTGCCGATCACGGCGTGATGCAGCGTGCCGTTCTTCAGCGGGATCTTGACCATGTTGCGGCGGGCTTGATCCATTGCCTTTTGCACGGCAACCGGCACTTCCTTTGACTTGCCCTTGCCCATACCCACAGCACCATCACCGTCGCCGACAACCGTCAGCGCGGAGAAGGCCATGATGCGACCGCCCTTGACCACTTTGGTCACGCGGTTGACGCCAATCATCTTCTCGATGAGGCCGTCGCCGCGTTCTTCGATTTCGTGCTTAGCCATTCTTCACTCCGAATTAGAACACGAGGCCGTTTTCACGAGCCGCGTCGGCCAGCGCCTTGACGCGACCGTGGTACTGGAAGCCCGAGCGGTCGAAAGCGACCTTCTCGACACCAGCCGCCTTGGCCTTCTCGGCGATGCGCTTGCCGATCAGAGCGGCTGCAGCAGCATTGCCACCGTTGGCGATATCCTTGCGGATTTCGGCTTCGAGCGTGGAAGCGGACGCCAGCACCGTGCCACCCGTCGCATCAATGATCTGAGCGTAGATATGGCTGTTGGTGCGATGCACGGAGAGACGCACCATGTTGAGCTCCGCGATCCGCGCACGGGTTTTACGTGCACGACGGAGTCGAGTTTGTTTCTTATCCATGACTGAGCCTCAGTTATTTCTTCTTGGTTTCTTTCAAAACCACCTTCTCGTCCGCGTAACGGACGCCCTTGCCCTTGTAAGGCTCGGGTGCGCGGTAAGCACGAATCTCGGCGGCCACTTGGCCGACCTTCTGCTTGTCCACGCCAGACAGGATGATTTCGGTTTGCGACGGGGTCGCCACGCTGACGCCTTCCGGCATCTTGTGAGCCACCGGGTGCGAGAAACCAAGCGTCAGATTCAGAGTGTCACCCTGAGCCTGGGCACGATAGCCCACGCCCACGAGTTGCAGCTTGCGCTCGAAACCCTTGGAGACGCCGGTGACCATATTATTGGCCAGGGCGCGCAGGGTGCCGGACATCGAACGGGAGAACTTGCTCTCGTTCTTGGCGGCAAATTTCAGTGCGTTGTCTTCCAGACGGATTTCAACTTCGCTGTTCAGCGCAATGGCGATCTGGCCTTTGCCACCCTTGACGATCAGTTCGTCAGCGGTGAACTTGGCTTCGACGCCAGCGGGGAGAACGACCGGGTTTTTAGCTACGCGAGACATTGTTACCCCCCATTACGCCACAACGCACAACAGCTCGCCGCCAACACCGGCAGAGCGCGCCTTGCGATCGGTCATGACACCCTTGGAGGTCGAGACGATCGTGATACCCAGACCGTTCATGACCTTCGGAATGTCGTTGGAACTCTTGTACACGCGCAGGCCGGGACGCGAAACGCGGTCGATGCGTTCGATCACCGGACGGCCGGCGTAGTACTTCAGTTCGATGTCGAGAACCGGCTTCTTGTCGGCTTCAGCCACCGAGAAATTCTCGATATAGCCCTCGTCCTTCAATACGGTAGCGATGGCCACCTTCAGCTTCGACGACGGCATCGAAACCGAACCTTTGGCCGCACGCTGCGCATTGCGGATGCGAGTCAGCATATCGGAGATAGGATCGTGCATGCTCATATCAGATGTCCCCTCTTACCAGCTCGCCTTGACAACACCCGGGATCTCGCCGCGCATCGCGATTTCGCGAAGCTTATTGCGGCCCAGACCGAATTTGCGGAACACACCGCGGGCACGACCGGTCAGCGCACAGCGGTTACGCTGGCGGACCGGGCTGGCATTGCGCGGCAGTTGCTGCAGTTGCAGGCGGGCGGCGAAACGCTCTTCATCAGAGAGGCTCGCGTTGTTGATGATTGCCATCAGCGCTTCGCGCTTGGCGGCGAATTTAGCCACCGTTTTGGCGCGCTTTGCTTCGCGGTTGATCAGTGCAAGTTTTGCCATGTGCTTAACCCTTGAACGGGAACTTGAACGCGGCCAGCAAAGCGCGGGCTTCTTCGTCAGTTTTCGCGGTCGTGGTGATGGTGATGTTCATACCGCGGAGCGCGTCGATCTTGTCGTACTCGATTTCCGGGAAAATGATCTGCTCACGCACACCCATGTTGTAGTTGCCGCGACCGTCAAACGACTTGCCGTTCACGCCACGGAAGTCACGCACGCACGGCAGCGCGATGGTAACGAGGCGATCCAGGAATTCGTACATGCGTTCGCGACGCAGCGTCACCTTGCAGCCAACCGGGTAACCGTCACGGATCTTGAAGCCAGCGATCGACTTCTTGGCGGTGGTCACAACCGGCTTCTGACCGGCGATCTTCTGCAGATCGCCAACGGCGAATTCCATGACCTTCTTGTCAGCAACCGCTTCGCCGACACCCATGTTCAGGGTGATCTTCTCGATGCGCGGCACTTCCATGATGGACTTGTAGCCGAACTGCTGAACCAGGGCCGGAACAACAGCGCTTTTGTAAAAATCGTGCAGACGTGCCATGTTTGCTCCTTACGCGCCGACGACTTCGCCGTTCGACTTGAACACGCGAACCTTGCGGCCGTCTTCCAGCGTCTTGAAGCCGACGCGGTCAGCCTTCTGGGTAGCCGGGTTGAAGATAGCGATGTTGGACACATCGACGGACATGTTCTTTTCAACGATGCCGCCAGCGAGGCCCTTGACCGGATTCGGCTTCTGGTGCTTCTTGACGACATTCACGCCTTCGACCACGACGCGGTTTTCGGCCGGGAGCACGTTCAGCACGGTGCCGCGCTTGCCCTTGTCCTTGCCGGTGATGACGACGACTTCGTCACCCTTACGAATCTTGCGCATTCAGCCTTCTCCTTACAGAACTTCCGGCGCGAGCGACACGATCTTCATGAAGCGCTCGGTACGCAGTTCGCGGGTCACCGGGCCGAAGATGCGGGTACCGATCGGCTCGAGCTTGTTGTTGAGCAGCACGGCGGCATTGCCGTCGAACTTGATCAGCGAGCCGTCCGGACGGCGGACACCCTTGGCGGTGCGAACGACGACGGCGTTGTACACGTCACCCTTCTTCACGCGACCACGGGGAGCGGCGTCCTTGATGCTCACCTTGATGATGTCGCCCACGGTCGCATAGCGACGCTTGGAGCCACCCAGCACCTTGATGCACATGACAGAACGCGCGCCGGTGTTATCGGCGACGTCCAACATGGTTTGCATTTGAATCATCTGATTTTCCTTTTTCCAACTTACCCGTCACATCGCCATCCGTGGATGAACGAAATGCCGCGCTAGGCGCGGCACGAAAACGGCCAGTTTTGGAGCCCGGCAAAGGGCAGAAGCCACCTGAACGGTGGCGAAAGAAACGGCAGTATACGGGAGGGTCACCCCTCCCGCAACTGCTATTTACACCTGACGAGCCTTTTCGACCAGGGCCACAACCTTCCAGGCCTTGGTTTTCGACAGCGGACGGCACTCGGAGATGGTGACGGTGTCACCAATGCCGAATTCGTTGTTTTCGTCGTGGGCGTGATACTTCTTCGACAGACGGATCACTTTGCCGTAGATCGGGTGCTTGACCTTGCGCTCAACCAGCACGACTACGGTTTTATCCATCTTGTCGCTCACGACCTTACCGGTCAGCGAGCGGACAACTTTGGTGGTTTCGCTCATGTCAGGCCGCCTTCTCGTGCAAAACGGTACGAACGCGCGCGATGTCGCGACGCACCTTCTTCAGTTCGCTGTTCTTGCTCAGCTGCTGAGTCGCGAGCTGCATGCGGAGGCCGAATTGCGCCTTCAGCAGGCTCATCAGTTCGGCCTTGAGCTCGTCAACCGACTTGGCTCTCAGTTCGGACGCTTTCATTTATTGACCTACCTGTCTCACAACGAAGGTTGTCTGAAGCGGCAGCTTGGCAGCGGCCAGGCGGAATGCCTGACGGGCCAGCTCTTCGCTCACGCCTTCCATTTCGTACAGCATCTTGCCCGGCTGGATTTCGGCAACCCAGTATTCGACCGAACCCTTACCGTTACCCATACGCACTTCGGCCGGCTTCTTGGAAATCGGCTTGTCCGGGAACACGCGAATCCAGATGCGGCCGCCACGTTTGATGTGACGGGTCATGGCACGACGGGCGGCTTCGATCTGACGCGCGGTCAGGCGACCACGGCCAACGGCCTTGAGACCGAATTCACCGAAACTCACCTTGTTGCCGCGAGTGGCGACGCCAGTGTTGCGGCCCTTCTGGACCTTGCGGTACTTGAGTCTAGTTGGCTGCAGCATTGCGTCCTGCCTTTCTCACTTTCTTTTCCGGCTGAACCGGCTCGGCCGACACCTGGCCCGGCTTGATCTCGCCCTTGTACACCCAGACCTTGATGCCGATCACACCGTAGGTGGTGTGGGCTTCGCTGGTGGCGTAATCAACGTCGGCGCGCAGGGTGTGCAGGGGCACACGGCCTTCGCGGTACCATTCGGTACGGGCGATTTCGATACCGTTCAGACGACCCGACGACATGATCTTGATGCCCTGGGCACCCATGCGCATCGCGTTCTGCATCGCGCGCTTCATCGCACGACGGAACATCACGCGCTTTTCCAGCTGCGACGCAATGCCATCGGCAATGATTTGCGAGTCGATTTCCGGCTTGCGGATTTCTTCGATGTTGACATGAACCGGAACGCCGAGACGCTTTTGCAGCTCAGCCTTCAGTTGTTCAATGTCCTCACCCTTCTTGCCGATCACCACACCCGGACGCGCCGTGAAGATGGTGATGCGGGCGCTCTTGGCCGGGCGCTCGATGATGACGCGGCTGACCGAGGCGTTCTTCAGCTTCGCACGGAGGAAATCGCGAACACTGATGTCTTCCTGCAGCATGCCAGCGAAATTCTGGCTGTTTGCAAACCACTTGGAAGACCAGTTGCGGGTCAGTGCCAGACGGAACCCGCGCGGATCAATTTTCTGTCCCATGATCTACCCCTCAGTTGCCCACGACCAGCGTGACGTGGCAGGTTTGCTTTTCAATGCGGTTACCGCGGCCTTTGGCACGAGCGGTAAAGCGCTTGAGGCTGGCGCCCTTGTCCACGTAGACGGTGGTGACCTTGAGGGTGTCGATGTCGGCACCTTCATTGTGCTCGGCGTTGGCAATCGCCGACTCGAGCAGCTTCTTCAGCAGGTCCGCACTCTTCTTCGGGCTGAAAGTCAGGATGTTCAGCGCTTGATCAACGGACTTGCCGCGGATCAGGTCAGCCACGAGACGGGCTTTTTGCGCCGACACGCGGGCATTTTTCAATACAGCGGAAACTCTCATCGCATCACCTTAACGTTTCGCCTTCTTGTCGGCCGCATGGCCCTTGAAGGTACGAGTCAGTGAAAATTCGCCCAGCTTGTGGCCGACCATGTTTTCGGTCACATAGACCGGCACGTGGGTGCGGCCGTTGTGGACGGCGATGGTGAGGCCGACGAAGTCCGGCAGGACGGTCGAACGACGCGACCAGGTCTTGATCGGGCGCTTGTCATTCGAAGCACGCGCTGCGTCCACCTTTTTGATCAGGTGCAGGTCGACGAACGGGCCCTTTTTGATGGAACGTGCCATTTGTCAATTACCCTTTATTGGAATAGCGACGACGCACAATCATGTTGTTCGTGCGCTTGTTGCGACGGGTACGGAAGCCCTTCGCCGGCGTACCCCATGGGCTGACCGGATCGCGACCAGCTGCGGTCTTGCCTTCGCCACCACCGTGCGGGTGATCAACCGGGTTCATCACCACACCGCGGACGGTCGGGCGGATACCGCGCCAGCGCATAGCACCGGCCTTGCCGTACTTGCGCAGGCTGTGCTCGTCGTTGCCGACTTCGCCGATGGTGGCGCGGCAGTCAACGTGCACCTTGCGGATTTCACCCGAGCGCAGACGCAGCTGGGCGTACACGCCTTCGCGAGCCAGCAGCTGCACCGAGGCACCGGCCGAGCGCGCCATTTGCGCACCCTTGCCCGGCTGCATTTCGATGCAGTGGATGGTCGAACCGACCGGAATGTTGCGGATCGGCAGGCAGTTGCCGGTCTTGATCGGGGCTTCGGCGCCGTTCACCACTTCCATGCCGGCCTTCAGGCCCTTCGGAGCGATGATGTAGCGACGTTCGCCATCGGCGTAGCACAGCAGCGCGATGTGAGCGGTGCGGTTCGGGTCGTATTCGATACGCTCGACCTTGGCCACGATGCCGTCCTTGTTGCGACGGAAGTCGACAACGCGGTAGTGGTGCTTGTGACCACCGCCCTTGTGGCGGGTGGTGATGTGACCGTTGTTGTTACGGCCAGCATTCTGGATCTGCTTTTCCAGCAACGGAGCGTACGGAGCACCCTTGTAGAGATCCGGGGTGACGACCTTGACGACGGCGCGACGGCCGGCCGAAGTCGGTTTAACTTTCACTAGAGCCATGGTTCTCCCCTTACTCCGCAGCCGTCAGGTCAATTTCCTGACCAGCAGCAAGGCACACATAGGCCTTCTTCCAGTCGCCGCGACGACCGGTGAAGCGACCAAAACGCTTGACCTTGCCCTTGACGTTCAGCACTTGCACGCCGTCGACCTTGACGTTGAACAGCAGTTCAACAGCGGCCTTCACTTCCGGCTTGGTAGCATCGCCAACGACCTTGAACACCACTTGCTGGTGCTTGTCTGCAACCATCGTGCTCTTTTCGGACACGATCGGAGCAAGGATCACTTGCATCAGACGTTCTTGATTCATGCCCACTGCTCCTCGAGTTGCTTCACGGCATCGCGGGTGACCACGATCTTGTCGAAGCGCACCAGGCTGTACGGGTCAGCCTGAGTGGCGTCGATCACCAGCACGTTCGGCAGGTTGCGGGACGACAGGTACAGGTTTTCGTCCAGTTCCTTGGTGATCACCAGGGCCTGCTCCAGACCCAGCGACTTCACCTTGGCGGCGAATTCCTTGGTCTTCGGGGTTTCAACCTTCAACTCGTCGATCACGACCAGACGCTCGCTGCGCACCAATTCCGACAGGATGGCGGCCACACCGGCGCGATACATCTTGCGGTTGAGCTTGTGGCTGAAGTTTTCGTCCGGGCTGTTCGGGAAAATCTTGCCGCCGCCACGCCACAGCGGGCTGGAAGCACGACCGGCACGGGCACGACCGGTGCCCTTTTGCTTGAACGGCTTCTTGGTCGACTTGTTGATTTCGCTGCGGTCTTTCTGGGCACGATTGCCGGAGCGAGCGTTAGCCAGGAAAGCAGTGACGACCTGATGAATCAGGGCTTCATTGTATTCGCGACCAAACAGGGTGTCGGACGCAACCAGGCTTTCGACGGCCTGACCTTGCTGATTGATAACTTTCAATTCCATCACGCACCTGCCTTCACTGCCGGACGCACGATGACGTCGTTGCCCTTGGAGCCGGGAACAGCGCCCTTGACCAAGATCAGTTGATGTTCGGCGTCGATACGGACGATTTCCAGACTCTGGACAGTGCGCTTGACGTTGCCGTATTGGCCAGCCATGCGCTTACCCGGGAACACGCGACCCGGATCCTGAGCCATACCGATCGAACCCGGGGCACGCGTGGTGACCGAGTTACCGTGGGATTCGCGGTTGGAAGAGAAGTTGTGGCGTTTGATGACGCCCGAGAAACCCTTACCCTGGCTGGTACCGGTCACGTCGACCAGTTGACCCACCGAGAAGATTTCCACGGTCAGCGAGTCACCAACCTTCAGGTCGGCAAGCTTGGCTGCGTCAATGGAAAATTCCTTCAGACCACGACCGGCTTCAACGCCGGCTTTGGCGAACTGGCCGGCTTCCGGCTTCAGCACGCGATTGGCCTTTTTGGCACCAAACGTCACCTGAACGGCGGTGTAGCCGTCATTTTCAGCCGTTTTCAGCTGCGTGACGCGGTTAGCGGACATGTCCAGCACCGTTACCGGGATAGCAGCGCCATCCTCAGCAAAAATGCGGGTCATGCCGACTTTGCGACCGACAAGACCTAAACTCATCGTTATTCCCTTCAAGAGGTGCCGGTTACGATTGACCGGCAATAACAAAAAAACGAGCTCTCCGAAAGGAGAGCTCGCGAATTTATCACAGAAAAATCAATTACCGCAAGCACTTAGGCCGCAACAATTGCACCTGCAACTTCTTACGGTACAAAACCGCAACACTGGCCGGCCATCAGGCCGGCCCGGTCAGCATTACTGCAGCTTGATTTCGACGTCGACACCAGCCGGCAGGTCGAGCTTCATCAGCGCATCGACGGTCTTGTCGGTCGGATCAACGATATCCATCAGACGCAGGTGAGTGCGGATCTCGAGCTGGTCGCGCGAGGTCTTGTTCACGTGCGGCGAACGCAGAACGTTGTAACGCTCGATCTTGGTCGGCAGCGGTACCGGACCCTTGACCACAGCGCCAGTGCGCTTGGCGGTGTCAACGATTTCCTGGGCCGAACGATCGATCAGAGCGTAGTCGAATGCCTTGAGGCGGATACGGATCTTCTGGTTTTGCATGGTCCGCTCCGGTTACTTAACGATCTTGGCCACGACACCGGCGCCGACGGTACGACCGCCTTCACGGATGGCGAAACGCAGACCTTCTTCCATGGCGATCGGGGCGATCAGGGCAACCGTGATCGACACGTTG
>JASLDQ010000274.1 GCA_030151505.1 Chromobacteriaceae bacterium | reverse complement strand
GCCCGCCATCGGCGGGCCGCGCAAGAGATGAAAAAGCCAGCTGAAAAGCTGGCTTTTTTGCATTTCAGCCCCCTCCGCCAGCGCAGGGGCACACCAGAGGCACGACAGGACGTCTACAATCGAACACCTGTTTGATTACCGCGCCCGGCACCCCCTATAGGAGGACCCTCATGCACCACACCGACATCAAGGTTCGCGGCTACCACCTCGACCTCTATGGCCACGTCAACAATGCCCGCTATCTGGAATTCCTTGAAGAAGCCCGCTGGAGCTACTTCGAGCGCAGCGGCGCACTGGAATGGTTCGCCCAGGCCGGGCTGGCCTTCGTGATCGTCAACATCAACATCAACTACCGCCGTTCCGCCTACAACAACGAAACGCTGACCATCGACACCCACATCCCGGCACTCGGCAACCGCGCCACCACCATCAAGCAGGTCGTGCGCCTGAAGGATAGTGATACCATCGTGGCCAGCGCCGACGTCACCTATGTGGTCGTCGACACCAAGCAGGAAAAGGCGGTCGTTCTCGACGGCGAACTCCGCGCCAAGATGGAAGGCATCATCGCCGCCGCCGAATCGGAATAGTCCCGGCCCCACCGGCCGGTTCAGGAGAGCACAAATGAAAAAGGCGCTGATCGCGCTCGTGGCCGTCGCCGTGCTGGCGGCAGCCGGCTTCGCCGTCACCGGCAAGGAAACCGCCCCGGCGGCGGCCTTCACGTCTATCGAAGGCAAGCAGACGTCCGTGGCCCAACTGCAGGGCAAGGTCGTGCTGGTGAATTTCTGGGCGACCAGCTGCCCCGGCTGCATCAAGGAAATGCCGGATCTGGTCAAGACCCACCATGCCTATGCCGCGCGCGGCTATGAAACCGTGGCGGTGGCGATGAGCTACGACCCCCCCAACTACGTCAAAGCCTATGTCGAGGAGCACAAGCTGCCCTTCTTCATCACGCTCGACAGCACCGGCCAGCTCGCCAAGTCCTTCGGCAACGTGCAACTGACTCCGACCAGCATCCTGCTCGACAAGCAGGGCAAGGTGGTCAAGCGCTTCCTCGGCGAGCCCGATTTCGCCGAGCTGAACCAGTTGATCGAGAAGCAGCTGGCCGCCTGACACCGCAACGGCACAAACGGGCCGGGCGGGAGGTTGTCCTCCCGCCCGGCCCGTTTTGCTTTTATCCCGCCTGTTCTACAACGCCAGCAAGGCGTGCTGCAGCCGCTCTGCCAGGCCGTCCTCGCACCGGACCTTGCCCTCGCGCTGCTTCGGTGCCCAGATCGGCGCCGGAAAAGTGGCGTCGTCGGCAAAGCGCGGAATCACGTGCCAGTGCAGGTGCGGCACCACATTGCCCAGACTGGCCAGATTGACCTTGTCCGGCATCAGCACCGAGCGCACCGCTTGTTCGGTACGGAAAACCCATGCCATCAAGTACGCACGATCCTCCGGCGCCAGATCGGTCATTTCCCGCACATGCGCAGTCCAGATCACCCGGCAGAAGCCCGGATAATCGGCGTCATCAATCCACACCACCCGCAGGCGCTCGTCGCGATGCAGGACCACGCCGGCATCGAGGCAACAAAGTTCGCACTCCATTCCATTTCCTTTTACACGCCATTCAGACCCGGCCATTGTATCGAGGCCGGCGCGCCTCAGGCGCCGATCAGCCCCTCGCCTTCGACGCATACCCGGTTGCGGCCGCCGTGCTTGGCCTTGTACATCAGCATGTCCAGCCGTTTCAGCGTCTGGTCAGGCGACTCGTCAGGCAGGAATTGCGCCACCCCCAGGCTGGCGGTCAGATGGCCCGAGCCGGCGAATTCGGCCACGCGAATCGCCTCGAGGAGCTCCTGGGCCAGTTCCTGCGCCCGCGCCAGTGGCGTATCCGGACACAAGAGCACGAATTCCTCGCCGCCCAGCCGGAACAGGGTGTCGGTTTCACGGATGCGGTCGCGGATGACGTCGCAGAAGCGGACCAGCACCTGATCGCCGACATCGTGGCCATAGGTGTCGTTGACCGCCTTGAAGTGATCCAGATCGAAGCTGATCAGCGCCAGCGGGTTGCCGTAGCGGGTGGTGCGGTTGACCTCGCGCTCCAGCGCGATGCTGAACGAGCGGCGGTTGTGGCTGTGGGTCAGCGGATCGGTCAGGGTCAGGTGCTCCAGCTGCGCCTGCAGGTGCTTGGTTTCGGTAATGTTCTCCGCGATCAGCCAGTAGGACTCGCCCTCGGCCTCGTCCTCGTCGGCGGGAAAGCCGTGCAGGAGGACCATCACCGACTGCTGCATCGCCAGCTCCAGCGTGCGCTCGACCGGCCCGAGATGGGCGTGCGCGGCGAAAATGTCGGCCAATTCCCGATGCAGCGGCAACTGGTCCGCCGGCGTGAACGCATCCAACCCCAGCGTGGCGAGCTGATCGATCCCGCAGCCGACCAGCGTCGCAAATGCCCGGTTGGCCTCGACGAAGCGGCCGGTCGCAATGCGGAAGCGAGCCATCGGCACCGGTGAATTGATGAAGAAATGACGGAACTTGTGCTCGCTGGCCTTCAGACGAGTCTCGGCCTGAATCCGCTCGGTAATGTCCGAGATCGAACCAGCCATCCGCACCGGATTGCCATCCAGACCGAACACCGCCTTGCCGCGCACATGAAACCATTTCCAGTTGCCGTTGCGGGCGCGGAGACGATATTCGAGGTCGAACGGCGCTCCGTGGCTGAAGTGCCGGCACAGCGCATCGCTCACCCGCTGGTTGTCGTCCGGATGCAGCGCCTCGGGCAGGGCCGCCAGCGCGGGCGGTGCCTCCTCGGGCAGATAGTCCAGCAGTGCCTTGTAACGCGGCGAGACATACTGCTCGCCCGTCTTCAGGTTCCAGTCCCAGATGCCGTCGTTGGAGCCGGCCACGGCCAGATCGAAGCGTTCCCGGCTCTGCTTGAGTTCCTGCTCCGCCAGCACCCGCCGGGTGATGTCGTCGACGATGCCGACAAAATAAGCGGTCTCGCCACGCTCGTCCCGCAGCGG
>JASLDQ010000256.1 GCA_030151505.1 Chromobacteriaceae bacterium | reverse complement strand
CACCGTCACCGCCGAAGTCAAGGCTGCGGTCGAAGCCGTGGTTGCCGAGCTCGACGCCGGCCGCCTGCGCGTGGCCGAGAAGATCGACGGCGAATGGGTCACCCACCAGTGGCTGAAGAAGGCCGTGCTGCTGTCCTTCCGCATCCGCGACAACGGCGTGTCCGACGACGGCGTCAACCGCTACTTCGACAAGGTCGACACCAAGTTCGCCAACTGGGACCAGGCCCGCTTCCAGGCCGCCGGCTTCCGCGTGGTGCCGGGCGCCGTGGCCCGCAAGGGCAGTTTCGTCGCCAAGAACACCGTGCTGATGCCCTCCTATGTCAACATCGGCGCCTATGTCGACGAAGGCACCATGGTCGACACCTGGGCCACGGTCGGCAGCTGCGCGCAGATCGGCAAGAACGTCCACCTGTCCGGCGGCGTCGGCATCGGCGGCGTGCTGGAACCCTTGCAGGCCAACCCGACCATCATTGAGGACAACTGCTTCATCGGCGCGCGCTCCGAAATCGTCGAAGGCGTGATCGTCGAGGAAGGCTCGGTCATCTCGATGGGCGTCTACATCGGCCAGTCGACCAAGATCTACGACCGCGAAACCGGCGAAGTCAGCTACGGCCGCGTGCCGGCCGGCTCGGTGGTGGTGTCGGGCAACCTGCCGTCCGCCGACGGCAAGTACAGCCTGTACTGCGCGGTGATCGTCAAGAAGGTCGACGCCAAGACCCGCGCCAAGACCAGCATCAACGACCTGCTGCGCGGCATCTGATCGAACAGGCAGTCGCAAAATGACGACGGGCGGCCACGGGCCGCCCGTTTTGCTATCCTCGCGGGCAAAGGAATTTGTCGCGCATGCATCCCATTACCGCTCCCGCCGCCACTCTCAAGAACCTTGCCAAGCTCGGCATTACCGACCGCCTGCAGCTGGTGCTGCACCTGCCGCTGCGCTACGAGGACGAAACCCGCATCACGCCGATCCGCGACGCGGGCTACGGCGTGCCGGTGCAGGTCGAGGGCGTCGTCACCTCGCGCCAGGTGCAGTACAAGCCGCGCAAGCAGCTGGTCGCCACCCTCGATGACCACGGCGCCCAGCTGGTACTGCGCTTCATCCATTTCTATCCCAACCATGTCCAGCTCCTGACCGAAGGCCGCCGCGTCCGGGCGATGGGCGAGATCCGCCACGGCTACCACGGCGACGAAATGGTCCACCCCAAGTGCCGCGAAGTGGTCGAGGGCGCACCGCTGGCCGAGCACCTGACCCCGGTCTACCCCACCGTGCAGGGCCTGACCCAGCCCATCCTGCGCCGGCTGATCCGGCAGGCGCTGGATGACCTGCCGCTGCCTGACACCCTGCCCGACGCGCTGCGCGAAGAACTGGACCTGATCGGCTTCAAGGAGGCGGTGCAGACCCTGCACCAGCCGACCCCGGCCCACTCCGCCGCCCAACTGTCCGACGGCGCGCTGCCGGCATGGCAGCGCCTCAAGTTCGACGAATTGCTGGCGCAGCAGCTGTCGATGCGGCTGGCCTACCGCGCCCGCCGCGCCCACACCGCACCGGTGCTGAAGGCCAAGGGCACGCTGACGCAGGCCTTCATGGCGCAGCTGCCGTTCTCGCTGACCCGGGCGCAGGCGCGGGTGATGGCCGAAATCAGCGCCGATCTGGCCCAGGCCCACCCGATGCACCGCCTGCTGCAGGGCGACGTCGGCAGCGGCAAGACCGTGGTAGCGGCGCTGGCCGCGCTCACCGCCATCGAGTCGGGCTTTCAGGCCGCGCTGATGGCACCGACCGAGATTCTGGCCGAGCAGCACTACCGCAAACTGTCCGGCTGGCTCGAGGCCATCGGCGTGCCGGTGGTGTGGCTGTCGGGCAGCCTGAAGAAGAAGGACAAGCAGGCCGCCATCGCCCGCATCGCCTCGGGCGAGGCGCGGCTGGCGGTCGGCACCCACGCGCTGTTTCAGGACGACGTGGCCTTTGAAAAGCTCGGGCTCGCCATCGTCGACGAGCAGCACCGCTTCGGCGTCGGCCAGCGGCTGGCGCTGACCGGCAAGGGCGCGGGCGCCGCGCCGCACCAGCTGACCATGTCGGCCACGCCGATCCCGCGCACGCTGGCGATGAGCTATTACGCCGACCTGGATGTGTCGGTGATCGACGAGCTGCCGCCGGGCCGCACGCCCATCGTCACCAAGCTGATCTCGGTCGCGCGGCGCGACGAGGTGATGGCGGCGATCGCCCAGGAAATCGGCGCGGGACGGCAGTGCTACTGGGTCTGCCCGCTGATCGAGGAAAGCGAGACGCTGGAATTGCAGACCGCGGTCGCCACCTTCGACGAGCTGGCCGAAGCGCTGCCGGGCGTGATGGTGGGACTGGTGCACGGCCGGCTCAAGGCCGACGAAAAGGCGGCGGTGATGGCGGCCTTCCAGCACAATCTGGTGAATCTCCTGGTCGCCACCACCGTGATCGAAGTCGGCGTCGATGTACCCAATGCCACGCTGATGGTGATAGAGCACGCCGAACGGATGGGGCTGGCGCAGCTGCACCAGCTGCGCGGGCGGGTCGGACGCGGCGCGCATGCCAGCCGCTGCATCCTCTTGTACGACACGCCGCTGTCCGAGATCGCCAAGGCCCGTCTCAAGGTGATCTACGAGCACACCGACGGCTTCGAGATCGCCCGGCAGGACCTGCACATCCGCGGCCCCGGCGAATTCCTCGGCGCCCGCCAGAGCGGCGCGCCGCTGCTGCGCTTCGCCAACCTCGAAACCGATCTGGCGCTCTTGGAAGCCGCCAAGGACTGGGCGCCGCGCCTCTTGTCCGACTGGCCGCAACACGCCCAGGCTCATCTGGACCGCTGGCTGTCCGGGCGCGAACAGTTCCTCAAGGCGTGAGCGCCACCGGGCGCTTGTCTTTCCCGCCCGCCAAACGGCTTGACCTTCCCATCGTGGCAAGGGTCAAACTGATCATGTTGCGATCCACAAGGAGTCCGGCATGAACCCGACCAACCTCTCCCCCGCCGCCGAGCTGACCCTCGGCATCGCCGGCATGCACTGCGCCGGCTGCGCGACGCGGCTGGAAAAAATACTGAACGCGCTGCCGGGTGTGGCATCGGCCAGCGTCAATTTCGCCGCCAAATCGGCCACGCTGACACTGGCCGCGCCGCTGCCGGCGGCCACGCTCAGGCAGGCGGTGGAAAACGCCGGCTTCTCGGTGTCCGGGGACGATCTCACGCCAAGGAGTCCGGCATGAAACCGGAAGACCTCAAACCGCCCGCCGCCGAGCTGACGGTCGGCATCGACGGGATGACCTGCGCCAGCTGCGCCGCACGGCTGGAAAAAGTGCTGAACCGGCTACCGGGCGTGGCAACGGCCAACGTCAATTTCGCCACCGAATCGGCCACGCTGGCGCTGGCCGCGCCGCTGCCGGCGGCCGAGGTCAAGAATGCGGTCGAGCGGGCCGGCTTTGCAGTGCCCGAGGACGAGATCACGCTGGTGATCGGCGGGATGACCTGCGCCAGTTGCGCGGGTCGGGTCGAGAAGGCGCTGGGCAAGGTCATCGGCGCCGAAAGCGCCAGCGTCAACCTCGCCACCGAAAC
>JASLDQ010000204.1 GCA_030151505.1 Chromobacteriaceae bacterium | reverse complement strand
CGCGCACCCTGCAGTACCGCACCGAAGCCGATGCCGAGCAGCACCAGCAAGCCCTGGCGCAAACCACCGGCTAGGGTCACGGCCAGCGCGCCGGCCAACCCGCCCAGCACGAACAGGCTGCGCGTTCCCAGTTGCGCCAGTTTGGATGGTGCCGCCAGCGGGATGGCGGCAAAATCGGAAGAAGCCACTTAATCAATCTCCAAAAATGAAAGCAGGAGCCCCTTCAGGCTCCTGCCGGTCAAACGAGGGCATGCCGGATCAACGCCTGGCGTCTTGCAGCAGCGCCTTCACGCGCGAAGGCTGGTTGTCCATCGGCAGGTTGGACTTGCTCCACGCCACCATCGACTCCGGGTAGAGCTTCACGTTCTTGTTGCCCACCAGCTCGGACAACACGAACCAGTTGGTCGCGGCCCAGTGGCCGGTATTGCAGAAGGACACCGCCGGAGCCTGCGCCGCGCCCTGACGCTGGGCGATCTGCTTGAGTTCGGCAACCGGCTTGAGATGACGGCCGTCGGCCTGGAACCAGACGTTGTAGTCCAGATCGCGTGCGCCCGGCAGCGTGCCGTAGCGGGCGGCGCCATCGTGGCGGGCTTCGCCGTCGAAGAAGGACTTGGGGCGGGCGTCCAGCAGGGTCTGCGACTTGCCGCTCTTGAGCGACGCTGCAATTTCATCCTGCGTGACGATCTGGGACTGGTCGAACTTGACGGTCAGCTTGCTGGGTGATACGGCGACGGCATCGCTGCCGAGCGGCAGGCCGGCGGCCTTCCAGTCCTGCACGCCGCCTTCCAGAATCGACAGGTGCGTCAGGCCAGCCACTTTCAGCGTCCAGTACACGCGCGCAGCCGCGCCGAAATCGGTGCTGTCGCTGCCGGCGGCCGCCACGACCACATGCGGATCCTTGTTCACACCGGCTTTTTGCAACACCTGGCTCAGCTTGGCTTCGCTCGGCAACTCGCCCGGATTTTCCTGCGGGCCGCGGAACTGGCCGTAAGGCGTTTCGACCGCACCGTGGATGTGGCCGGCGGCGTAGAGCGACTGGCCATTGGCGGCCTTGCCCGCGCGGATGTCGAGCACGCGGACCTCGCCCTTGTCGATCAGGGTCTTCAGTGCTTGCGGGGTGAGCAGCGGCGCGATCGTGCCGGCGTGGGCACTGAAGCCGACCAGCAACAACGCCGAAGCGAATAAGGCGCGGATACGCATGCGTGAATCTCCAAATTCAAATCAATGCGCAATGATAAACATCAACATCCCCGCATTCAAATAAGCAATACGAGCCTGCTTAGCCGTATTTGTTATATTCGCCGCCATTGTTGACAAAAGCATTTAACGGCAATGGATCTAGTACATGCCGTTACGCATTGTAGTGATTGGCCTACGGTATTCCGTCGGGAGATTGCCAATACTGCATTCACAGCACAGCCGAATCACTTCCGCCGATTTGCTGTCAACCTATCAAGGAACTGCCATGAACAAATTGATTGCCACGCTGGTTGCAGCGGTATTCGCCGGTTCTACTGCTTTTGGCATGGCCGCCACACCGGCGGCCCCGGCAGCACCTGCCAAGGTTGAAGCACCAGCCGCCATGCCGGCTCCAGCCAAGCATGTTGCCGCCCAGCACCACAAGATGAGGCATCATCATAAAGTCGCGCACCACCACCACAAGGGCGTGCACCACCACCATCGCCACCACCACAAAGGCATGCACCACCACAAAGCCCGGCCGGCAGACAAAATGCCAGGCTGAATAAACCCGGCATCTACGCCACGCCTCAACAGAACACCCCGGATTGATCCGGGGTGCTTGCATACCGATAAAAAAATGCCCGCATAAAATATGCGGGCATTTTCCGTACTTCGGATTCAGTTCGCGTTCAGGCGCGCTTCTTGAATTCGCCGGTGCGGGTGTCGATTTCGATCTTGTTGCCAATTTCCACGAAAGCGGCAACCTGCAGTTGGAAACCGTTGGTCAGGCGGGCCGGCTTCATCACCTTGCCCGAGGTGTCACCCTTCACGGCCGGCTCGGTGTATTCGACTTCGCGCACGACGGTGGTCGGCAGTTCAACCGAGATCGCCTTGCCGTCGTAGAACGTCACTTCGGCCACGTCTTCCATACCATCCTGCAGGTAGTTCAGCGCGTCGCCCATGTTCTCGGCTTCGATTTCGTACTGGTTGAATTCGGTGTCCATGAACACATACATCGGATCGGCGAAGTAGGAGTAGGTGCACTCCTTGCGATCCAGCGTCACGACGTCGAACTTTTCGTCGGCCTTGTAGACGGCTTCACTGGCGCTGCCGGTCAGCAGGTTCTTCATCTTCATCTTGACGACGGCGGCGTTGCGGCCCGACTTGTTGTATTCGGTCTTCTGCACGACCATCGGTTCGGTGCCCAGCATGAACACGTTGCCGGCGCGGAGTTCCATTGCGGTTTTCATCTTGCTTCCTGTATCTGTCTGGTTTCGCAGCGTTTTGCGGACTGCACTATGCAAAAAACGCGCAATTATAAAAGGTTTCCACAAAAACGCGCCAGATTCCCGGCGAGATCGCCCAAGCCGGCCAGCTGATGCTCCCATGCCCGGGCATGCCGGACCAGCACTTCCCGCCGGGCGGCCAGCTCTCGCCACAGCCCGCCGATGTCGCCGCCCGCACCGTTCCACGCCCGGTTGAACTGCTTCACGGCGGCGGCGTCCTGCGCCGGCAGACCGGCGGTGTAGCGCTCGAAAAAAGCATCGAGCTTGACGAAATGCGCCCCCGCGTCCTGCGGGTAGATACGCCAAGCCAGCGGCCGGGCCGCCCACTGCGCCCGCGCGAAGGAATCCTCCCCGCGCACGAAATTGAAGTCGCAGGCCCACAACAGCTTGTCGTAATCCCCCTGTTCGATAAAGGGCAGCACGGTCAGCGTCAGCCGTCCACGCGCATAGGTGTCGCCGGCCCGCAGGCCATGGCCGCACCAACGTGCCACGTCGGGCAGCACCCTGCCCTCCGGCACCAGCAGCCTCACCGGCAGGTCGCCATCCGCCATGGCATCGAGCAGCCCGGCCACCGCCGGATTGTCGTAGGCAAACAGGGACACGGTCAGCGCGCCGGCCTGCGCGGGTGCCACGCCCAGCCCGGCCAGAAATGCCTCGCGTGCCGTGTCATTGGCGCAAAACGCCTCCCGTCGCTCGCGCAGCCCGGCCTCAAGCAGCAAGCCGCCGGTTTTCGCGCTGAAACCCGGAAAGAAGAAGTACTGTGTCAGCGGCAGGCGCGGATGGCGGGAAGGCATCCCGTGGCAATCCTCGGCCCAGCTCTCGGCGGTCAGGTATTCCAGATTGATCCACGCCGGAGCCGGCCGGCGCACCGCCATCGCCTGCAGGAAAGTCTCGGGCAGGGTGCAGCCAAAAGCCTCGATCACGGCTTCGTGCGGCTCCACCGGCGGAAAGGCCTCGTTGCTCCAGTGCCGAATCTCGACACCAAGCGCGAATTGCCGAGCCTTTTGCGGATCAATGCCGGGATGCAGGCGGGCGAAGCTCGTCAAATCGTCCACCCACAGCCGCACCGGCACCCGCTGTTCCGCCGCCAACTGCCGCGCCAGTCGCCAGCACACGCCGATGTCGCCGTAGTTGTCGATGACGGTGCAAAAGATGTCCCAGGATGAGGGGCGCGGCATGGCGGTCTCGCAGAAAAAACTCGGGGCCGGATGATGCAGGCAAACGGCGCGGGAGAAAAGCCGGAACAACAAGCGGAATGCTACCGCGCGGTTTCGCCGCCCGGCGGCAGCGGCTATGCTGGCGACCGATCCGATTCAACGCCACGACAAGGAATCCTCATGTCCGCCTGCCCAGACTTCACCCTGCCTTCAACCGGCAACCAGACCTTCACGCTCGCCACCGCCGCCAAACCGCTGGTGGTCTACT
>JASLDQ010000202.1 GCA_030151505.1 Chromobacteriaceae bacterium | reverse complement strand
CTTCAATTCCCTCCAGTTCGGCGAACGCGGCCTCAAGGCACCAGAAGCATCCACCCGCCAAAGTCGCCACCGCCTGCTGTGCCATCATCGTTCTCCTTTAACCGGATTAGTGTCGTTCGGTTCGTCCATCGTTCCACCGTCTGTCGGGTCACGCGTCGAGTCCGGCATTGTGCATGGAGTTCAAGCGGCAACGGATCATTCCGCTTATCCAGCGGGTAGCCTTGATGCTCCCCGTCGTCATCGATCGGGAGAGGGAAAGTCCGGATCCGGACACCGCCCTCCCCACCAATAATCCCTGTCGGCTAAACCGGCCCGTGCCTGCCGGCAAGAGCATGCGGCAGGCACGGGATTCGTCAGCCAATTCCCGTTTCACCGGTGTGCCGGCCGCCAGAAAGGCAGCGCTGCGCGCTACAATCCCGCTCCTTTTGCCGGATTTTGCCTGATGAAGATTGCACTCGCGCCCATGGAGGGACTGGTCGATGCGCCGCTCAGGGCGCTGTTGACCCGCATGGGCGGCATCGACTGGTGCGTGACCGAGTTTGTCCGGGTGACGGATACCCTGCTGCCGGAGCGCACGTTCCTGCGGCTGGCGCCAGAATCGGCCTGCGGCTGGACCACGCCGGCGTGCGTGCCGGTGCGGTTGCAGCTACTCGGCTCCGATCCGGCCTGTCTTGCCGATAATGCTGTGCGGGCTGTCTCAATGGGAGCGCCCGTCGTCGACCTCAATTTTGGCTGTCCGGCGCCGACCGTCAATCGCCACCGTGGCGGAGCAGCCTTGTTGAAGGAGCCCGAACTGCTCCACGCTATCGTGAGTGCCGTGCGCCGGGCGATTCCCGTCGGCGTCCCTGTCACCGCCAAGATGCGGCTGGGCTTCGACAATACCGATCTGGCGCTGGACTGCGCCCATGCGCTGGCCGACGGCGGGGCGGCTGAGATCGTCGTCCATGCCCGTACCAAGGTGGAAGGCTACCGTCCGCCCGCACACTGGGAATGGATCGCCCGCATCCGCGAGGCCGTTGCCATTCCGGTCGTCGCCAATGGCGAAGTCTGGACCCTCAAGGATTGGCAGGACATCCGTACCGTCAGCGGCTGCAGCGACGTGATGATAGGACGCGGTCTGGTCACGCGCCCCGATCTGGCCCGCCGGATCAAGGCCGTTGCTGCCGGCGCCGAAGACCGTCCGCTCGGCTGGCCCGACATGCTGCAGGAAATCGCCGCGTTAGCCATCGATTGCCAGCGTTTCGCGCCGGGCAGCAATTACGTGGCCGCCCGCCTCAAGCAATGGCTCAAGCTGTTACTGCTGCCGAGCGGTTGGCCGGACGAGGCCACGGCCCTGTTTGCCGCCGTGCGGAGTGAAACCACCGAGGCCGGCATGATCGGCCGCATCGAGCAGGCACGGGACACTGCCCGGCATACTGCCTGAACCCTACTGATTTTTTCTCATCATGACCGTTTCTAAATCTCCCGAATCCGTCTGCATGTCCTGCGGTGCCTGCTGCGCCGCATTCCGCGTCACCTTTCACCGCTCCGAACTCGACGACGAAGGCGGCTGCGTCCCCAGTTCGCTGGCAGACGAGGAAACCCGTTCGCTGGTCCGGCTGCGGGGCACCGACCGGGCCCAGCCGCGCTGTATCGCACTGGTCGGCAAGGTTGGCGAAGCGGTACGCTGCGGCATCTACGAGCACCGGCCGTCACCCTGTCGGGAATTTGGCGCTCGCGCCGAGATCGGCGTGTTCGAGGATGCCTGCAACCGGGCGCGCTCGCGCAACGGCCTGCCACCGCTGGCGCTGGACTGAGTGCCGCTGTCTCGATCTGAACACTGTTGCCGTCGTTCGCACCGCTTGCAAGCTGGCGGGCCTGAGGCAGGGCGATCGCAGGCGGCTGGTTAAGCGACAAAGGCCAGGCCTCTGACCGCTGGGCGACGGGGCTCATCGGCCCACGCTGTTTGCCCCGTGGAGCGTTCCGGATGGCGATCGTACCGGGGCTGCTGTCCGTGCCGGCGGGGCCTGGTCGAACTCACCCAGCGCATCAAATTCCCTCTCGCGTGGAGTTCGCCGGCCCCGGCGATTCTTTAACTGTTTCGCCGGCCTTCCATAGGGCGAAGAAAGCGCTTACAGCGCCCGCGCCATCACCACCGCATCTTCTCCATACTGGGCCGTCTTGTCCGGGCTGGTCTGGCCTGCTTCGTAGCCGAGCGTGCTCCAGAAGCGCGCCGCGCCTTCCACCGCGATCAGGCGGGTGTAACGCAAGCCGCTGCGGCGGGCATGCTCGAAGACGGGACGCAGCAGGCGACGGGCCAAGCCACGTCCCCGTCCGCGTGGGTGGAGGGCAAGATCATGGATGAACAGGCTGTCCGGCTGCTCGGGCAACTGCGGCAACGCGGCGTCCAGCGCCGGCAGTTTGTCGCCGGCCCACGGATGGGCAAACAGATAGCCGAGGCAGCCTTGCGGACTGGCCGCAATCCAGCAGGTCCGTGGGGCGAGCTGCTGCCGCGACAACAGGGCTGCGCGCGATTCGATCAAATGGAAGGGGTAGCAGTGGCGCTGGACGTCCAGCACGGCATCGAGATCGGATTCGGCCATCGGGCGAATCTCGATGTCAGCATCGGCAAAAGACATGTGGCTCGGGATGGGGCCGCGCACGGGCGGCGGGGTAGCCATTGTGCTGCGTTGCAATAAAAAAGCAAGACGGTGGTGATGCAGGGAGCATCACCACCGTCCGGTTCGAGAGGGGCAAGGGCAATCCTTCGCCCCTTATCCGGCGGGCCGGGGATCAGCCTACGCCATTGCCCGACTGCGCCTTGAGGGCTGCGGTATAGGTGGCCAATACCTTGGCGACGTATTGCTGGGTTTCCGGGTAGGGCGGAACGCGGTTGTTGAAGCGCCTCACCGTCCCCTCGCCGGCGTTGTAGGCGGCGATCGCCAGCGCCAGGCGGTTGTCGAACAGGTCGAGCAGGTAGCTCAGGTAGCGCGCGCCGGCCTTGAGGTTCTCGTTCGGGTCGGACAGGCGTTTCACGCCGAAACGGGCTGCGGTGGTCGGCATCAGCTGCATCAGGCCGCGCGCCCCGCGGTGCGAAACCGCGTCGACGTCGTAGCCGGATTCGCACCGCGGGGCGAAACCGCGTCGACGTCGTAGCCGGATTCCACGCTGATGATGGCGTGCAGCAGCAGCGGGCTGATGTCGTTGCGGGCTGCGGTGGTATGGACCAGCTGCTTGTAGCGCTGGGCAAGGTCGGGATCGGCCTTGACCGGGCGCACGGCCGGCAAACGGGTGCCGGTTTGCTGTTTGCCGGCCACCAGTACGGCGGGCGTCGGCTTGCTGTTTTGCCCTGCGGTAATCGGGCTGTAGCGGCTATCTAGCTGCTCGGTGGACAAATGAACGCGACCGGTTTCATCGGTGTAGCCAAACATACCGGCATAAGCGGTGGAGGCAGTGGACACGGACAACACGGAGGCAAGAACGGCGGCCGAAATCGGACCGGAGATAACTTGCTTTAATTTCATGGGGTTGGATTCTAGGGGGCGAATCCGTCCATGGTCAACCCGCCTGTTTTTTAATCACCCTCCAGCAGAAATTGTCGATTGTCTGACTGTCTGACTTGTATTCGGCTGCCGTCCAGCCGGCGTAGGGCAGGGTGTCGATCAGCCCGAACAGGCGGGGAAAGTCGAGGGTGCCGCTCCCCGGAGCGCCCCGTCCGGGCAGGTCTGCGAACTGGATGTGGGCGATCCGTCCGATGTTGTCGCGCAGGACTTTTTCCAGATCGTCACCCATCCGGGCGAGGTGATAGAGGTCGACCTGCAAGTAGAAATTCGGGTGGGAAACCCGCTCGGATATGACATTCATGTCATCGGCGG
>JASLDQ010000188.1 GCA_030151505.1 Chromobacteriaceae bacterium | reverse complement strand
GGCATGGTGGAATCTTTATTTCTGGCCGGCCATCAGGGTGATGAACTTGTCGAACAGCACGCTGATCTCGTGCGGTCCGGGGCCGGCTTCGGGGTGCCCCTGGAAGCCGAAGGCGGGGCGGTCGGTCAGGGCGATGCCCTGCACGGTCTGGTCGAACAGGCTGCGGTGGGTGATGCGCACGTTGGCCGGCAGACTGGTCTCGTCAACCTGGAAGCCGTGGTTCTGGCTGGTGATCATCACGTGGCCATTGTCCAGGTCCTGCACCGGATGGTTGCCGCCGTGGTGGCCGAACTTCATCTTGCTGGTCTGGCCGCCGACGGCGAGGCCGAGCAGCTGGTGCCCCAGGCAGATGCCGAAAACCGGCAGCTTGGTGTCGAGCAGCTCGCGGATGGCGGCAATGGCGTAGTCGCACGGTTCCGGGTCGCCCGGGCCGTTGGACAGGAACACGCCGTCCGGATTCAGGGCGAGAGCATCCTTAGCCGGGGTCTGGGCCGGCACCACGGTGATCTTGCAGCCGCGCTCGGCCAGCATGCGCAGGATGTTGTACTTGACGCCGAAGTCGTAGGCGACGACATGGAACTGCGGCTCGGTCTGGTCCTGATAGCCGCCCTTGAGCTGCCAGCTGGACTGAGTCCAGGCATACGGCTCGGTGCAGGACACGACGCGGGCCAGATCCTGACCGGCCATCGAGCCGAAACCGCGTGCCAGTTCGACGGCTTTCTGCTCATCGATGTCGCCGGCCATGATGCAGCCGGGCTGGGCGCCTTTTTCGCGCAGCAAGCGGGTCAGCTTGCGGGTGTCGATGTCGGCGATCGCCACGGTGTTGTTGCGCTTGAGGTAGTCGCCCAGCGACTCGGCGGCGCGGAAATTGGAATGCACCAGCGGCAGGTCGCGGATGATCAGGCCGGCGGCGAACACGCCGCGCGACTCGATGTCCTCGGCGTTGGCGCCGACGTTGCCGATGTGCGGATAAGTGAGGGTGACGAGCTGCTTGGTGTAGGACGGATCGGTGAGGATTTCCTGATAGCCGGTCATCGAGGTGTTGAACACGACCTCACCGACCGTGGCACCGGCCGCACCGATGGCGCGGCCACGGAAGATCGTTCCGTCGGCCAGGGCGAGGATTGCTGGAGTGTCGGACACTTTCGGCTCCTAAGGGTATTGCGAATTCGGACAGCAGATGTGAAGAACGGGACCGAGCCACATCGGCTCGTCCCGTTTAGATAAACCTGCCGATGATACGACAACGCACGACCGGCCGGCAAGAAAATCGGTGGAACCTCCTCGCCGCCGCCACCGGACCAAGCATCCCGGACGCCGGCAGCAGAAACAAAAAACCCCGCCGTGTGCGCGGCGGGGTTTGGACGGACGGCGCGCGTCAGAACAGCGCTTCGTCCAGCGCCAGCACCGAATCGGCACCGGCCGTGATCGCCGCGGCAAGCCCGCCGATCTGCGGCAGCAGGTGCTCGCCGTAGAAGCGCGTGGTCACCAGCTTGGCGGAAAGGAAGTCGGCGTCCGCGCCCTCTTCGGCCAGACGGGACTTGGCCACCAGCGCGGCGTTGGCCAGCTGCCAGCCGCCGAGCAGGATGCCCATCAGCTTGAGGAAAGGCACCGAACCGGCCGCCGGGTTTTGCGGCGCGGCAGCGAAGTTGGCGAGGATGTAGTCGACGCATTCGCTCGCGGCCTTCACCCCGGCGTCCAGATTGGCGCGGGTGGCGGCGAAGTCGGCGCCCAGAGCCTCCAGCCGACCCACGGTCGCCTTGACCTCTTCCAGCACCGCGCGAGCGGTCGTGCCGTTTTCGCTGGTGAGCTTGCGACCGATCAGGTCGAGCGCCTGGATGCCGGTCGTACCTTCGTAGATCGAGGTGATACGGGCGTCGCGGTAGTACTGCGCCGCGCCGGTTTCCTCGATGAAGCCCATGCCGCCATGCACCTGCACGCCGAGCGAGGTGATCTCGTTGGCCTGCTCGGTGTTCCAGCCCTTGACGATCGGGATCAGGAAGTTGACCAGCGCCTGCTGGCGCGCGCGCTCCTGCGGGTCGGGCTGGCGCGAGGCGCGGTCGAGCGCGGCACCGGTGGCGTAGGTCAGCAGGCGCTGCGCCTCGATCTGCGCGCGCATGGTCATCAGCATGCGGCGCACATCCGGGTGACGGATGATGGCAACGCTCTTGGGATCGGGCGAGCCGATGGCGCGGCTCTGCACGCGGTCGCGCGCATAGGCCACGGCCTGCTGGTAGGCGCCTTCGGAAATCGACATGCCCTCGACGCCGACGCCCAGACGGGCGTGGTTCATCATGGTGAACATGTAGGACAGCCCCTTGTTCAGCTCGCCGACCAGATACCCCACGGCGCCGCCTTCGTCGCCGAAGCTCATCACCGCGGTCGGGCTGCCGTGGATGCCGAGCTTGTGCTCGATCGACACGCAGCGAGCGTCGTTGCGGCGGCCGAGCGAGCCATCGGCATTGACCAGGAACTTGGGCACGATGAACAGCGAAATCCCCCTCACGCCGGCCGGTGCGTCCGGCAGGCGGGCCAGCACCAGATGGACGATGTTCTCGGCCATGTCGTGCTCACCCCAGGTGATGAAGATCTTCTGGCCGGTGATCAGGTAAGTACCGTCACCGTTGTCGACCGCCTTGGTGCGCACCTGAGCCAGATCGGAGCCGGCATTCGGCTCGGTCAGGTTCATCGTGCCGGTCCACACCCCTTCGCTCATCTTGGGCAGATAGACCGCCTTGAGCTCGTCGGAGGCGTGATGGCTGATCGCCTCGATCGCCCCCAGCGTCAACAGCGGAGCCAGCGAGAACGACAGGTTGGACGCACACCACATTTCCTCGGTCGCCATCGCCACCAGCGCCGGCAGCCCCTGGCCGCCGAATTCCTGCGGCGCGCGCAACCCAACCCAGCCGGACTCGACGAACTGCCCGTAGGCCTCCTTGAACCCCTCGGCGGTGGTCACGGTGTAGTCGGCCCACTTGTTGCCTTTGTCGCCGGCGCGGTTGATCGGCGCCAGCACGCCCTCGGCGAACTTGGCCGCCTCGTCGAGAATCGCGTCGGTCAGCTCGACGTTGCAGTCCTCGTAGCCCGGCAGGGCACACACGGCCGTCAGTTCGGCCATTTCCAGCGCAAAGCGGATGTCTTTCAGCGGCGCCGTATAGCTCATGTAGTGCTCCTTGATTTCTCTTCTGGATGATCTGAATGCAGAAAAAGCGGCTGCCGGCCGGACCGACGCGGCGAACCGCCGGCGTCAGGACGACCGGTGGTTCGCTTTCCTCGTCGGACCGACACCGGTCAGCCGCTTCATTGTTTTTTCGATCCGCTCGTCGAGGAGCGGATTCGCGTTCTTACTTCGACAGCTCGGCCATCAGTTCCGGCACCACGGTGAACAGGTCACCGACCAGGCCGTAATCCGCCACCTGGAAGATCGGGGCTTCTTCGTCCTTGTTGATGGCGACGATCACCTTGGAGTCCTTCATACCGGCCAGATGCTGGATGGCGCCGGAGATGCCGACCGCGACGTAGAGCTGCGGCGCGACGATCTTGCCGGTCTGGCCAACCTGGTAGTCGTTCGGGGCGTAGCCGGCATCGACCGCGGCGCGCGAAGCACCGACTGCGGCGCCGATCTTGTCGGCCAGGGGCTCGATCACGGCCTTGAACTGTTCAGCCGAACCCAGCGCGCGACCGCCGGACACGATGATTTTGGCACCGGCCAGCTCCGGACGGTCGGACTTGGTCAGCTCGGCACCGACGAAGCTCGATTTGCCGGCATCGGCACCGGCAGCCACGGCCTCGACGACTGCCAAACCGCCGGTAGCGGCGGCAGCTTCGAAAGCGGTGGTGCGCACGGTGATGACCTTGACGCTGTCGGCCGACTGCACGGTCGCCAGCACGTTGCCGGCATAGACCGGGCGCACGAAGGTATCGGCCGATTCGACCGCGACGATGTCGGACAACTGGGCCACGTCCAGCAGCGCGGCCACGCGCGGCAGCACGTTCTTGCCGAAGGTGGTGGCCGGCGCCA
>JASLDQ010000160.1 GCA_030151505.1 Chromobacteriaceae bacterium | reverse complement strand
CGCGCTTGAGGCCGTCCGAGTCGGGGTCGATGCCGACCATCCACACCGGCTCGAGCACCGGGCTGCGCTGCAGCTTCGCCAGCAGGTCGGTGCCGATGTTGCCCGGACCGATCAGCGCGCATTTGATTTTTTCGATCATGGAAAATTTCCTTGTTTCAGAGTGTGGTCTTGCTCACACCATGCTGCGGACCACGCCGCCGTCGACCCGCAGGGCGGCGCCGTTGGTCGCGGAGGACAGGGGGCTGCAGACGTAGGCCACCAGGTTGGCGACTTCGGCCGGCTCGATCAGGCGGCGCAGGAGCGAGCTCGGGCGGTCGCGGTCGAAGAAGCCGCGTTCGATCTCGGCCGCGCTCACGCCCTGTTCCCGCGCCAGCGTGTCGAAGAACGCCGCCACGCCTTCGGAGCGGGTCGGGCCGGGCAGCACCGCGTTGACGGTCACGCGGGTGCCGGCGCAGTTTTCGGCCAGCCCGCGCGACACCGACAGCTGCGCGGCCTTGCTCATGCCGTAATGCACCATGTCGCCCGGCGGGTTGATGCCCGACTCGCTGGAAATGAACACGATGCGGCCCCAGTCGCGCTGTTTCATGCGCGGCAGGTAGTGGCGGGCCAGCCGCACGCCGCTCATCACGTTCACCTCGAAGAAGCGGGTCCAGTCGGCGTCGGCGATGTCCTCGAAGGCACGCGGCTCGAAGATGCCGAGGCTGTTGACCAGGATGTCGACGTCGGGGCAGGCGGCCAGCAGCGCGTCGGCACCGGCGGCGCCGGACAGGTCGGCCGCGATGCCGCTGATCCGGGCGTGCGGCAGGTCGGCGCGCAAGCCGGCGCAGGCGGCCTCGACGCGGCCGGCATCGCGGCCGTTGAGCACAACCTCGGCGCCCTCGGCCGCCAGCCGGCGGGCAATGGCGTGCCCGATGCCGGCGGTGGAGCCGGTGACGAGGGCGCGTTTGCCGGAAAGCTGTAGATCCATCGGATTCACTCCATCGTTCTGGGCAGTCCGCCCCGTATCCTCAGCCGAAGCGCACGCCGCAGCTGCCGATCCCGCCCAGGCTCATGCGCAGCGTGTCGCCGGCCTTGACCGGAATCAGCGCGGCGAGCGAGCCGGACAGGATGACTTCGCCGGCCTTGAGCGGGATGCCCAGGCTGCCGAGCTTGTTGGCCAGCCACACCATCGCGTTGACCGGATGGCCCAGCGAGGCCGCGCCGGCGCCGGTGGCGGTCAGCTCGCCGTTCTTTTCCAGCGCCATGCCGACGGTGGCCAGATCGACGCGGCGCGGGTCGACCAGTTGGTCGCCCAGCACGAACACGCCGCAGCTGGCGTTGTCGGCCACGGTGTCCTGGATCTTGATCTTCCAGTCGGCGATGCGGCTGTCGACGATCTCGAAGCAGGCCATCACGCCTTCGGTGGCGGCCAGCACGTCGGCGGCGGTCAGGCCGGGGCCGATCAGGTCGCGCTTGAGCACGAAGGCGATCTCGCCCTCGGCGCGCGGGGCGATCAGGCTGGCGGTGTCGATGGTGTCGCCGTCGTGGTAGAGCATGCCCGACAGCAGCTGGCCGAAATCGGGCTGGTCCACGCCGAGCATGGTCATCACGGCGCGGCTGGTGAGGCCGATCTTCTTGCCGATGACGGTTTCGCCGGCGGCGAGGCGGCGCTCGAGGAAGCGCTGCTGGATGCGGTAGGCGTCGTCGAGGCTGAGCTCGAGGCCGCGCGCGGTCAGCGGCGCGACCGGGCGGCGCGCCACCAGCGCGTCGTACAGCTCGTCGCCGAGCTGGGTGATGGGAGTCTGGCTCATGAAAAACCTTTCAGTGATTGGACGCCGGCTCAGGCGCGGTCGGCTTCGGCGAGGAAGTCGCCCACCAGCCGGGCGAAGCGGCCGGCGTGCTCGATCTGGGTCCAGTGGCCGCAGCGGCCGAACACGTGCAGCTGGGCGCGGTCGATCCACTCGGTCAGGGTCAGCGAGGTCTGCAGCGGAATCACCTGGTCCTCGCGGCCGTGGATCACCAGCGTTTCGTGCGGCAGCGCGCGGATGTCGGCTTCGGCGCTGGCCATCGCGTCCACCCAGCGCTGGCGCGGGGCGGGGAACATGGCGGAGAACGATTCCTGGAAGCCCGGCCGGATGCTGGCCTGATAGCGCAAGGCGGCCAGCTCGTCGGTCGCGATCTCGCGGTTGTAGGTGAACAGGTCGAGCAGGTCGCGCATGTTCTCGACCGAGGGGGTGTAGCCCCATACCGCGTCGAGTCCGGCGCTGATCTCGAACGGCACGCCGACGCTGCCCATCAGCACCAGCCGGCGCACCCGCTCGGGGTGGCGCACGGCCAGCGCGATGGCGACCGCGCCGCCGAAGGAATTGCCGACCAGATCGGTTTGCTCGATGTCCAGCGCGTCCAGAAGGCCGACGGCGTGGTCGACCCAGGCGTCGAGGGTGTAGGCCTGGCCGTCCGGGCGCTCGGTGAAGCCGAAGCCGACCATGTCGGGCGCGATCACCCGGCGGTCGCGGGCCAGTTCGGGCAGCACCAGCCGCCAGTTGGCCCAGGCGCTGACGCCGGGGCCGGAGCCGTGGATCAGCAGCAGCGGAAAGCCGCTGCCCTGGTCGTGGTAGTTGGTGTCGATCCCGGCGGCGGCGATGCGGCGGCCGATTTCCGGGCTGGGGGTGGCAAGGGGAGCGGTCATGATGGCCTCGGCGCGGATCGGGTCAGAGCTTGACGCAGATGTTCTTGATTTCGGTGTAGAACTCGAGCGAGTGCACGCCGCCTTCGCGCCCGATGCCGGACCCCTTCACGCCGCCGAACGGGGTGCGCAGGTCGCGCAGGAACCACGAGTTGACCCACACCAGCCCGGACTCGATCTCGGCCGCCATGCGGTGGCCGCGACGCAGGTCGCTGGTCCACACCGAGGCGCACAGGCCGTATTCGGTGTTGTTGGCCAGCTTCACCACTTCCTCTTCGGTGTCGAACGGGGTGATGGTCACCACCGGGCCGAAGATTTCCTGGGCCTGGCAGGTGTAGTGCTCCTGCACGTTGGTGATGATGGTCGGCTGCATGAAGGCGCCGTCCCGGACGCGTTCCGGCAGGGTGGCCGGGTCGACGCGCTCGCCGCCGTGGACGATGGTCGCGCCTTCGGCGCGGGCCGAATCGACGAAGCTCATCACGCGCTCGCGGTGGCTGTGCGACACCAGGGCGCCCAGCGTGGTGGCCTTGTCCATCGGGTCGCCGATCACCAGCCCCTTGGCGCGCTCGACCAGCTTGGCGACGAAGGTGTCGTACAGCGGGCGCTCGACGTAGATGCGCGAGCCGGCCATGCAGACCTGGCCCTGGTTGGCGAAGGACGATTTCATCGTCACGTCGAGGCACTCTTCCAGCGGCGCGTCGGCGAAGACGATGTTGGGGTTCTTGCCGCCCAGCTCGAACGACACCTTCTTCAGGGTCTGGGCGCAGTCGCCCATGATGGTGCGGCCGGTGGTGGTTTCGCCGGTGAAGGTCAGCGCGGCGATGTCAGGGTGCTTGGACAGCGCGGCGCCGATCAGGGTGCCGGGGCCCTGCACCACGTTGTAGACGCCCTTGGGGATGCCGACCTCGTTCATCACTTCGCCCAAGAGCGAGGCGGTCGACGGGGTTTCGCGCGAGGGCTTGACCACTACGCAGTTGCCGGCGGCCAGCGCCGGGGCGACCTTCCAGGTCATCAAGAGCAGCGGCAGGTTCCACGGCGAGATCACCGCGATCACCCCGGTCGGGCGGCGGATCGAGTAGTTGAGCGCGCCCTGGCCGACGTTTTCCCAGCATTCGGTGGCGGCGTACTTGAAGTGCTCGGCGAACTGCACGAAGTTGGCCGCGCCGCGCGGGATGTCGAGCTGGCTGGCGAGCGACCAGGGCTTGCCGGTGTCGGCCACTTCGGCGGCGATGAAGTCGTCGGCGCGGCGGTCGATGGCGGCGGCCAGTTCCATCAGCAGGCGACTGCGTTCCTGCTGCGGCAGCTTGCCCCAGCTCTGCAGGGCGTTCTTGGCGGCGGCAACGGCGGCGTTCACTTCGCCCACGTCACCGCTGGCGACTTTGGCAATCACCTTGCCGGTGGCCGGGTCGACCTTGTCGAAGGTCTTGCCGCTTTGCGAGGCGGTGTATTCGCCGTTGATGAAGTGGAGTACGTCTTTCATGCTGAATTCCTTCTATGCGTCGTTACTTTTGAAACCGTTCGCTCAGGCCGCGGCGTCGCGCGGTTCGAGCTTGATGGCGGCCAGCCCGGCCAGCGCGCATTCCTCGTCCTGCGCTTCGGAGGCGCCGGACACGCCGATGCCGCCGATCCAGTCGCCGCCCGCCTGGATCGGCAGGCCGCCGCCGAACACCACCAGACGCGGGCGGGCGGAGAAGCCGAACTTCATCCCGTCGTCGTGGCCGATGTGCTTCATCCAATCCTTGGTCGGAAAGCCGAAGCTGGCGGCGGTGTAGGCCTTGTCGATGGCGATGTCGATGGAGTGGAGGAAGGCGCCGGGCATGCGCAGAAAACTCATCAGGTTGCCGCTG
>JASLDQ010000157.1 GCA_030151505.1 Chromobacteriaceae bacterium | reverse complement strand
GGCAATGTTTCCACCGTGCCGGAGGCCTTCGGCGACACGCCCATCGTCAACGGCACGGCCTATCCCTCGCTGACGGTCGAGCCGAAGGCCTACCGCCTGCGCGTCCTCAACGCCGCCAACGACCGCATGTTCAACCTCGGGCTGTATGTCGCCGATCCCCTCGCCATATCCGTGGTGTCCGGCGGCTCTGCTTACACGGCGGCGGCGACCGTCGCCATCACGCCGAACCCGAACGAAACCAACGCCGGCGCCGGTGGCGCGACGGCCACGGCCACCGTGGTGGGTGGTGCCATCGCCGGCATCACCGTGACCAACCCCGGCAGCGGCTATACCTTGCCGCCGACGGTCACCATCACCGATACCGCCGGCTCGGGCGCGGCTGCGGTGGCGGCCATCAACACGGAAGTGAAAATGGTCGCGGCGGTGCCCCCGCCGCCGACCCTGCCGCTGTGCTCGGCGGCCGGAGCTGGCCCGGATCCCGCCACCGGTCTGCCGGTCGGCGTGGGCGTCAGCTGCTGGCCGGACCTGTGGCCCACCGACGGCCGCGACGGCGGCGTGCCCGATCCCCGGACCGCCGGGCCGCAGATCGTCCAGATCGGCAGCGAAGGCGGGCTGCTTCCCGCGCCGGCGATCATTCCCTCCACGCCGGTCAACTACGAGTACGACCGTCGCAGCGTGACCGTGCTGAACGTCTCCACCCACGGGCTGTTCATCGGGCCGGCGGAGCGGGCCGACGTGGTGGTCGATTTCTCGCGCTACGCGGGCAAGACCCTGATTCTCTACAACGATTCCCCGACCCCGGTGCCGGCCTTCGACCCGCGCGTCGATTACTACACCGACAATCCCGACCTGACCGGCGTCGGCGGCGCGCCTTCCTCCGTGGCGGGGTTCGGCCCCAATACCCGGACCATCATGCAGATCAAGGTCGCCAACACCGCGCCGGCGAGCGCTTTCGATGTGCCGTCCCTGGCCGCCGCCTTGCCGAATGCCTACCGGACCAGCCAGCCCCAGCCCGTCGTTGCCGAACTGGCGTACAACCCCGTCTCCGACGTCAAGGTGACGGGCAATACCTACGCCAGAATCTTCACCGGCTCGCTGAACACGCCGACGTTCAACTTCACCGCCGGCGACAGCCTGACCTACAAACCGTGGGACCCGGTGAAGAAAACCATCCTGTCCACCTCCAAAACGGTGGCGGCGGGGAGCGCGGTCAGTGACTTCCCCGTGCTCAACAAGGCCATCCAGGAGCTGTTCGACCCCAACTACGGCCGCATGAACGCCACCCTCGGGGTCGAGCTGCCCTACACCAGCTCGCTGATCCAGACCACGATTCCGCTCGGCTTTATCGATCCGGTCACCGAGAAGATCGACGACGGCGAGACCCAGCTCTGGAAAATCACCCATAACGGCGTCGATACCCACCCGGTGCATTTCCATCTGGTCAACGTGCAGGTCATCAACCGGGTTGGCTGGGACGGCACGCTGAAGCCGCCGGCCGACAACGAGCTGGGCTGGAAGGAAACCGTCAAGATGAATCCGCTGGAGGACATCATCGTTGCCGTCCGGGCCAAGGCGCCGAAACTGTCCTTCGGCTTGCCCAACAGCGTGCGCCTGATGGACCCGACCCAGCCCGCCGGCGTCGCCACCGGCTTCACCCAGGTCGATCCGCTTACCGGCAATCCGGCCGCCGTCACCAACCAGATGGTCAATTTCGGTTGGGAATACGTATGGCACTGCCACATCCTCGGGCATGAGGAAAACGACTTCATGCGGCCGGTGGTGTTCAACTACCAGAACGTGGTGCCGAACGCGCCTTCCGGTCTGGCGATGGCATCGGGAATCCTGAGCTGGACCGATCCCACGCCGTCCGGTGCGCCGACGACGCTGGGCAACGCCAAAAACGAGATCGGCTTCCGCGTCCAGCAGTCCGTCAACAACGCGGCGTTCAAGGATCTGGCCACCACGCTGGCGAACCAGACCCGCTTCACGCTGCCGGCGCTGTCGCCAAACACCAAGTATGTCTTCCGGGTGGTGGCCTTCAATGCCGCCGGCGATTCCCTGCCATCCAACACCGTGACCCAGGCACCGCCGAATTTGCTGCTGGCGCCGACCAACCTGACGGCCCGCTACACCGCGTCGCGGGCGACCGTCGGCCTGAGCTGGGGCGATGCCTCGTCCGGCGAGACGGGCTACGTGGTCCAGCGCGCGACGGTCACGGCCAACGGCAACACCGGCGCCCTGACCACCGGCAGTTATCGCAAGCTGCCCAACACCAACTCGGTGCTGGCGCCCAACCTGAGCAGCTACGACGACGCCGGCGTGACGGGCAACACCCTGTATTCCTACCAGGTGGGGGCGGTCAACGGCGCGACGACCGGGCCGGTCAGCCAGGTCTATGTCGCCTCGGCGGCCGCGCCGGCGGCACCGGGCGGATTCAGCATCGGCTCGGCCACGACCTCTTCCTTGAAGCTGAACTGGAACGGCGCGACCGGCTTTGTGACCGGATACGAAATCCAGCGTTGCACCGTCACCCGCAATAGCTGTGGTGCCTGGACGCCGGTGACGGTGCTGAGCGGGTATTCCAAAAACACGTATACCGACACCAGGCTCGCGACGCGCACCACCTACCAGTACCGCATCCGCTCGCTGGTGTCGGCACTACCGGGGTATGTCTCGGCGTGGGTGACCAGCAGTGGAACGACCCGTTGACCGGGGGCAGGACAAAGCGTTGGCGCCCCGGCCGGAATGGCGGGGCGTTGCCGGAATGGAAAATTTTGGGAGAAGCGAGATGAGATCGATCGCAAAAATCGTCTGCTGCGGGGTGGCCCTGGTGTGGATGCACGGCGCCGTTGCGGCCGGTAACGGCACCGACGCGGTCCCTCCCGGGCAGGGCGAGCCGGTCAAGCCGTATTACGTCAAGAAATGGGACCGCCCCAGGGTGGAGAAACGGATCAAGGACCAGTCGACCATGACCCAGAAACGCAAGGGGCAGGCCAGAAAATCCGTGCCGCTGCGGCAAGCCCCGCCGCCTGTGCCGGCCAAGTAGGCGGAAGGCAATTCTGCCGGGCGGGCATCGGCGCCCGTGGATGAATTCAGGAGGAAAGCAAGATGACGACGACACAGTGGCTGGCGCTGGGACTGGGCGTGTGGCTGGCGCAGGCGAGTCTGGCCGAACCGGCGGAGCTCAAGAGCGGGAAGGACATGATCAGCTACGGCATCGGCATGTATATGGCGAAAAGCTTCAAGAAGGACGACATCGACGTGGACCAGAAGCTGGTGCTGATGGGGCTGCGCGACGGCATGGCGGGCAAGTCGCTGTTGCCCGACAAGACGCTGCGCAAGGCCATGAACGAATTCCAGGGGGAAACCCGGCGCAAGGCGGCGGCCCGCTATCAGGCCGCGGCTTTGGAAAACCAGCAGAAGTCCAGCGCCTTTCTGGCCGACAACAAGGCCCGCGAGGGCGTCGTCACCCTGGCGAGCGGGCTGGGGTACAGGGTGCTCAAGCCCGGCGACGGCCGCAAGCCGACGATCAGCGACTCGGTCGACTGTCTTTACCGCGGCACCCTGCTGGACGGCACCGAGTTCGACGGCACCGAGCCCGGCAAGCCGGCCACCCTGAAGGTATCCCAGCTCATCCCCGGCTGGCGCGAGGCCTTGCAGCTGATGCCGACCGGGGCGCACTGGCAGATTTTCGTGCCGCCGCAGCTGGCCTATGGCGCCCGCGGCGCGGGCAGCGACATCGGCCCGAACGAAACGCTGGTATTCGACGTGGAACTGGTCGCGATCAAGTGAGGCGGCCCGGCGGGG
Source organism: Chromobacteriaceae bacterium (assembly GCA_030151505.1). Taxonomy (GTDB): domain Bacteria; phylum Pseudomonadota; class Gammaproteobacteria; order Burkholderiales; family Aquaspirillaceae; genus JASLDQ01. Next base: position 10,818 of record JASLDQ010000157.1, on the reverse strand, counting down.
CGGCCGGAACGGGCAGGGGAGGCGTTCATGGACATGCGAACAGGGCCGGCCGCATCGGGCTGGCGGTCGGTGGTTGGCCGCGGTCTGTTGTTCGTGCTCGGGGCGGCGACGGCGCTGTCGCTGCGGGCGGCCACGCCGGAGCTTGCCGGCATCGACGAGCTGGAGATCGGCCGGCGCATCTATCAGGAAGGCGTGCTGCCGTCCGGCGCACCGCTGACGGGTATGCGCCGTGGTGGCGCCTCGGTTTCCGGCGCGGCCGCAGCCTGCGTCAATTGCCACCGCCGCAGCGGCATGGGCTCGGTCGAGGGCGACACCCTGTTCCCGCCGGTCACCGGCAATTACCTGTTCGGCAACGGCAGCAAGAACATGGCGACGATGGACCCGCGGCGCGGCAAGGCCCTGAACCAGGCGCACGAATCCTACACCGGCCAGGCGCTGGCCCGCGCCATCCGCCAGGGCGAGAACAACAGCGGCAACACCATGAACGTGCTGATGCCGCGCTACGCTCTGGACGAGGCCGAGATGCGGGCCCTGACCGCCTATCTCGGGCAGTTGTCGCGGCAATGGTCGCCCGGGGTCACGGCAAGCACGATCCGTTTTGCCACGGTCATCGCGCCCGGGGTCGAGCCGGCCCGGCGCCAGGCCCTGATCGACATGATGCGGGCGGCGGTGGTGCAGAAAAACGGCAGCACGCTGCCCGGCCGGCGGCACATGGTATCGCCGGCCGAGATGCTCTCGCGCACCGAACGCACCTGGGCGCTGGATGTGTGGGAACTGCAGGGGGCGCCGGACACGTGGGGAGCCCAGCTGGACGAGCACTATCGCCGCCAGCCGGTGTTTGCGCTGGTGTCGGGCCTGTCGAACGGCACCTGGGCGCCGGTGCACAATTTTTGCGAGCGCGAGCGGGTGCCGTGCTGGTTTCCCAGCGTCGGCCTGCCGCCGCCGGTCCCCGCGTTCTACTCGGTCTATTTTTCGCGCGGGGTCGCGCTCGAAGCCGAGGTGCTGGCCAGACATCTCCTGGCCAGCGGCAAGGCAGGGCCGCAGCGCCTGGTACAGCTGTTCCGGAATGACGAGGTCGGCCGCGCCGCCGCGCAAGCCTTGCGGCAGGCGCTGGCCGGGTCGGACATCCGGCTGGAGGACCGGGAGCTGGACGCCGCCACCCCGCAGGACATGGCGACCGCCACGGCGGGCATCGGAAAGGACGACGCGCTGATGCTCTGGCTGGTCCCGGCGGACCGGGCGCGGCTGGGCCGGGTGCGCGCCGCGCCGGCTGGGACCGCCTATTTTTCCACCGTGCTGGGCGAGGGTGGGCACGACCAGCTTCCGCCGGCATGGAAGGGTAGGGCGCGGCTGGTGTATCCCTATGAGCTGCCGGAGCGGCGGCAGGCCAACCTGAGCTATTTCCACCAGTGGCTCAAGCTGCGCAAGCTGCCGCTGGTGGACGAGGCGTTGCAGTCGGAGGTCTATTTCTCGCTCGGCTTCCTGACCGACACGCTGGCCGACATGCTCGACAACCTGTATCGCGATTACCTGCTGGAGCGGGCCGAGAACATGCTCAGCCGGCGCGAGGGCAGCAGGATCGAGCAGGAGGGGCGCGAGCGCGTTCTGCTGGGCTGGAAGGCCAGGGCGCGCGAGGCGGCGGATCCGGCGCAGGCCGCTTCGGCGCCACCCTCGCCCGCAGCGGTGTCCTCCGCCCGGCACGAGAGCACGACCGTCTACCCTCGCCTGGGGCTGGGGCCCGACCAGCGCTTCGCCTCCAAGGGCGGCTACATCGTGCGGTTTGCCGGCGCCGACAGCGACAGACTCGTCCCCGTATCCGACTGGATCGTGCCCTGAAACGGGCGATCCGGCAGCGGGGCCGCTGATGACAACCATGACCATGGGAGCTGCAAATGAAGGATTGTTTCCCGAGCGGACGCCGCCGTCCGTGGCTGACCGGCCTGCTGATCGTCCCCGTCCTGTGCGCGTATGCCGCCGCCGATTCGCGGGCCGCAGAGCCTCCCTCGCATGACCACGGTCCGGGCCACCACCATAGCGCGATGACGGAATCCGTGCGCCGCAGCGATGCCGTCTACGAGATTCCGGCGCTGACGCTGGTGCGGCAGGACGGTGTGGCGGTGGACTTCCCGCAGGCCATCGACGACGGCCGGCCGGTGTTCCTCAACTTCATCTACACCTCCTGCACCGCCATCTGCCCGATGACCAGTCAGGTGTTCGCCATGGTGCGGGACAGGCTCGCCGCCGAGCACGAAAACGCCGGCATGATCTCGATATCCATCGACCCGGACCATGACACGCCGGCACGCCTTGCCGATTACGCCCGGCGCTTTGGCGCCAGCGCAAACTGGACCTTCTACACCGGCACGCCGGCCGCCAGCCTCGCCATTCAAAGGGCGTTTGCCGTTGACCGGGGCGACAAGATGAACCACGCCCCGGTGACCTTCATACGCATCGCCCCGGGCAGGCCCTGGGTGCGTCTGGACGGCCTGGCCAGTCCGGAGGAGACGTTGCGGGCATACCGGACACAGCCAAAGCCTCAAGAGACCGGGCGAAACTCCTGACCCGGTTCGCCGCCGGCCGGCATGACCGTCTGTAAGCCGAAATGGATTTCGTCATGCCGCCCACTATGGTTTATGGATAAGCGGTTACAGAAATTTACAAATGAATTTCGGGATGTGTCCGCTTTCAGCCTGTGCCGTCAAAACGGATTGAGGGTGGCCCCTTGAATACTCACGCCAAGCCGAACGAGGCAGGACCGTCGCGCCCCGGGCCGCCCGCGGCCGAGCACATGTCGGCCCAGTTGCTGGCCATGCAGGAGAAGGAGCGCCAGCGCATCGCCGCCGACCTGCACGACGGTCTGGGCCAGTCGCTGAGCCTGCTCAAGCTGATGCTGGACGACACCCTGCTGTTGCTGGAGCAGGGGGACACCCCGGCCGCAGTCGACATGTTGCGCCGCCTGCTGCCCCGGACCAAGGACCTGATCGGCGAGGTCCGGCGTATCGCGATGGACCTGCATCCTTCCATGCTCGACGACCTCGGCCTGTTGCCGACGCTGTCGTGGTTCCTGCGCGAGTTCGCCTCGGCCTGCAGGACGATCCGGGTCGACAAGCAGATAAGCCTGAGCGAAGCGGACATTCCGCTGGCGTTGCGGGTGACGATATTCCGCATCGTGCAGGAGGCGCTGGGCAATATCGTCCGCCATTCGGGCTGCCGTCAGGTGTGGCTGGCGCTGACGCTGGAGCAAGGGCGCATCTGCCTGTCCATCGTCGACGACGGCTGCGGCTTCTGTCCGACCTCGCTGCTGAGCGACGGCGGGCAGCGGGGCGGCATGGGCCTGCGCGGAATGCGCGAGCGGGTTCAGGCGTCCGACGGCGAGTTCCTGCTCGAATCGGCTCCGGGACGGGGCTGTCGCATCCGCGCGTGCTGGTCGGCGACGGGCGGGGAATACCGCCTGTTCTGAACTCCGCGCCGAAGCGCGCCCCGGCCGGCTGCAAGCCGGCCGCCATATCCCCATGCTTGCCGTTTTCCCGTTTCGCCGCGGTCAGTTTGCCGCGCGCTCGCCGGTCATGAATACAGTCTTTCCTGTAGCGCCGCGCCCCAAGTCTGCGGCTAAGGTGGTACGAAGCCAACGTCCCGCATGGAAACCGTCATGAACCAGCCTGCTGTCCTGTTCCGGCCGCATTCGGGCTTTACCCTGCTCGAACTGCTGGTGGTCATGGTCATCATCGGCCTGCTGGTCGGCTACGTCGGCCCGCGCTACTTCGCCCAGGTCGGCAAGTCCGAGGTCAAGGCCGCGCGGTCGCAGATCGACGCCCTGGAAAAGGCGCTCGACCAGATGCGGCTCGATACCGGCCGCTACCCCACCACCGAGGAAGGTCTGGCTGCGCTGTCCAGCCGGCCCGCCGACATGGGCAAGTGGGACGGTCCCTACCTGAAGAAGGCCATGCCGCTCGACCCGTGGGGGCATCCTTACGTCTACCGCCAGCCGGGCGAGCACGGCGAGTACGACCTGCTCTCGCTGGGCAAGGACGGCCAGCCCGGCGGCAGCGGCGACGCGGCCGACATCGGCAACTGGTAGGGGGAGCCGCGCCATGCGCTACCGGATCAAGGCATTGCGGGCGGGCGAGGGCGTGAGCGCGCTGCTGCTGGACGCCGGCAGCCCGCAGGACGCCGCCCGGCAGGCCGAGGCACGCGGCTACGCGGTGATCTCGCTGACGGCCGTCCGTACCGGCCCCGCCGGCTGGCTGGCGGCGCGGCGCGCCGATTTTCCGCTGCTGCCCTTCAGCCAGGAGCTGCTGGCCCTGCTCGAATCCGGCCTCAGCCTGGTCGAGGCGATCGAGTCGCTGGCCGAGAAGGAAGCGCAGCCCGACATCCGCGCGATGCTCACCCGCCTGCTGGAGCGCCTGTACGAAGGCCGCACCCTGTCGCAGGCGCTGGAGCAGACCGGCGCGCCGCTGCCGCCGCTGTATGTCGCCACCGTGCGCGCCAGCGAAAAAACCGGGGCGCTGCCCGAGGCGCTCGCCCGCTACATCGCCTACCAGACCCAGATCGAACGCATCCGCCGCCAGGTCGTCAGCGCGTCGATCTACCCGCTGCTGCTGGCCGGGGTCGGCGGGCTGGTGACGCTCTTCCTGCTGGTCTACGTCGTGCCGCGCTTCAGCCAGATTTACGCCGATATGGGCGGAGAGCTGCCGCTGATGTCGCGGCTGCTGATGGCATGGGGCGAATTCCTCAACCTGCACGGCCCGTCCTTGCTGCTCGGCGCCCTGGCGGCGGCCGGGCTGCTGGTCTTTGCCGCGACCCGCCCGGCCTTTCGCCTCGCTCTGCTGCGCCGGGTCTGGCGGGTGCCGGCGATCGGCGCGCGGATGCAGGTCTACCAGCTCGCCCGCTTCTACCGCGCGGCCGGCATGCTGCTGCGCGGCGGCATGCCGGCGGTGACGGCGCTGCAGATGGTCGCCGGCCTGCTGCCGGCCGACCTGCGCACCCGGCTCGAACCGGCGCTGCGGCAGATCCGCGAGGGCCAGCCGATGTCGCTGGCGCTCGAACGCCACGGCCTGACCACGCCGGTGGCGTTGCGGATGCTGCGGGTGGGAGAAAAGAGCGGTCGCATGGGCGAGATGATGGAGCGCGCCGCCGCGTTCTACGAGGACGAGTCGGCCCGCTGGGTCGACCGCTTTGTCCGCCTGTTCGAGCCGCTGCTGATGGCGGTCATCGGCGTGGTGATCGGGCTGATCGTCGTGCTGATGTACTTCCCGATTTTCGAACTGGCCGGGAGCCTGCAATGACCGCCGCCGATGCCGTCGACCTGCCGATGCCGCCCGCCTGCCTGCCGGCCGGGGCGGTGCGCGCCGCACGGGCGCGGGCGGCAGAGGGCCATGGCCGCGTGATCGAGCTGCTCGGATCGGAGTCGGGCCTGGCGCCGGACGTGTTCGCGCGGACGCTGGCGGCGGCGCTGCATCATTCCTTCCATGACCTGGCCGGATTACTGGCGCTGGAATGGGCCGCCGGGACGCTGCCGTTCGCCGAGGCGCTGGCGCGGGAATGCCTGCCGCTCAGGCTGCCGGATGGCCGGCTCGTGCTGGTGCTGGCCGATCCCTTCGACGACGACCTTCAGCCTTGGGCCGAGCAGCATTTGCCCGCGCCGTTCGAGTGGGGGCTGGCGCTGCGCGCCGACGTGCAGACCCGGCTCGCCCGGCAGGAGGAGTCGCTGCGGGCGATGGACAGCCTGCTGCCGGCAACGGCCGAGGCCGTCGCTGACGGTGCGGGGCGGGACGACCTGTCGTTCCGCACCATCAGCGAGGACACCAGCCCGGTGGTGCGGCTGGTGCATTCCACCGTCTACGACGCGCTCAAGGCCGGGGTCAGCGACATCCATCTGGAAACCGGCCCGGCCGGGCTGGCGATCAAATACCGCATCGACGGCGTGCTGGTTCACGTCGGCGGCATGGCCGGGCTGGAAATGGCCGAGCAGGTGATCTCGCGCATCAAGGTGATGTCGGAGCTCGACATCGCCGAGCGGCGGGTGCCGCAGGACGGCCGCTTCAAGGTGACGGTGCGCGGGCGCGAGGTGGATTTCCGCGTGTCGGTGATGCCGAGCATCTTCGGCGAGGACGCGGTGCTGCGGATTCTGGACAAACAGGCGCTGACCGATCAACTGCGCGGCCTGCGGCTGGACGGGCTCGGCTTCGATGCCGCCACCGTCGCCAGCCTGCGCCGCCTGAGCGCCGAGCCCTACGGCATGCTGCTCGTCACCGGGCCGACCGGCAGCGGCAAGACCACCACGCTCTACGCCGCGCTGTCCGAAATCAATCATGGCCAGGACAAGATCGTCACCATCGAGGACCCGGTCGAGTACCAGTTGCCCGGCGTGCTGCAGATTCCGGTCAACGAGAAAAAGGGCCTGACCTTCGCCCGCGGCCTGCGCTCCATCCTGCGCCACGACCCGGACAAGATCATGGTCGGCGAGATCCGCGACCCGGAAACCGCCCAGATCGCGGTGCAGTCGGCGCTGACCGGCCATCTGGTGTTCACCACCGTCCATGCCAACAACGTGTTCGACGTGATCGGCCGCTTCATCCACATGGGCGTCGACCCGTACAGCTTCGTGTCGGCGCTCAACGGCATCGTCGCGCAGCGGCTGGTGCGGGTGAACTGCCCGCACTGCCGCCAGCCCGACCGGCCGGACGCGGCGCTGCTGGCGGCGTCCGGGCTTGAATCCGAGGCGGTGCACGACTGGACCTTCCGCGCCGGGAGCGGCTGCGGCCACTGCCGCGGCAGCGGCTACAAGGGCCGGCTCGCCATCGGCGAGGTGCTGAGCCTCAACGACGACCTCCGCGAACTCATCATCGCCCGCGCGCCGGTGCGGCAGATACGCGCGGCGGCCGCCCAAAACGGCACCCGCTTCCTGCGCGAGGCCGCGCTGGACATGGTGCGCGCGGGCAACAGCACCTTGCAGGAGATCAATCGTGTCACGTCGCTGGGGTGATCGTTTGCAATTGTGGCTCGCGCCCGACCGGATCGAACTGGCCGTATCCGGCGTCGCGTTCGGCTGGCGCGGTCCGCGCCGGGTAAGCCGTTACCGTGCCGAGCTGGACTGCCGGCCTGCCGAAAGCGGCGACTGGCGGGTGCTGCTGGCGCTGCTGGCCGAGCAGGGCGGCGAATGGACTGCGGGCAGGGCGCCGCTGACGGTGATCGTGTCCAGCCGGCTGGCGCACTACGCCCTGCTGCCGGCCTCGCCGCTGCTGTCGGACGACGGGGAGTGGCTGGCGCTGGCGCGGCATCGCTTCGACAGCGTGTACGGGGCGGCCGAGCGCGAAATCCGGCTCGACCCGCCCCGGCGCGACGGCGCGCGGCTGGCGTGCTCGCTGGATGCCGGATTCCTTGCCACCTTGCGGGAGGCGTGCGCCCGGCACCGGCTGCGGCTGGCATCGGTGCAACCCGCATTGATGCATGTCTGCAACGCGCATCGCACCAGCCTGCCGGCGGAGTGCTGCTGGCTGGCGCTGGCCGAATCCGGGCAGGTGTGGCTGGCGCTGCTGGAAGGAGGGGCGTGGCAGCGCCTGCGTCATCTGCGGCTTGGGACCGGCTGGCTGGCGGCCCTGCCGGCCGTGCTGGAGCGCGAGGCCTGCCTGGCCGGCGCGGATGCCGTGCCGGAGACGGTCTGCCTGTGGTCGGCCGACGGCGTCGACGGCGATCTGCCCGAGCCCTGGCGGCTGCTCCGCCTCGACATGCCCGGCCTTGGCGGCGCCGTGCCGGCTGGCGAAGGAGAAGGCTGATGGACGCCGTGCGACTGGATTTTCAGCGTTCGCAGCGGCCGCTGCCGTGGCAGGGCTGGAGCGTGCTGCTGCTGGCATTGGCCGTGGCGGCGGGGCTGGCGTGGCAACTGCGCGAACTGTCCGGGCAGGTGGACGGGGAGGAAAGCCGGCTCGCCCGGCTCGAGGCGCGGCAGAAGCGGCTGGCAGGCAGTCTGGCCAGCGGGAAGGCGGGTGCGGAAACCCGGCGCGAGGTGGGGCAGGCCAACGACGTCCTGCGCCAGCTGACGCTGCCGTGGCACCGCCTGTTCGAGGCGCTGGAAGCCTCGTCCGACGACAGCGTGGTGTTGCTGGCGGTCGAGCCCGATCCGGCGCGCCAGCGGGTGCTGGTCGGCGGCGAGGCGAAGGATTACGCGGCTGTGCTGGCCTATCTGGCCCGGCTCGACACCCAGCCGGTGTTCGGGCGGGTGCAGTTGCAAAGCCACCAGATTCAGACGCAGGACCGCGATAGGCCGGTGCGGTTCACGGCGCTGGCCGACTGGAGGGATACACCGTGAATGCCGTGCTGCGTGGCGGCCCCCTGCTGCGGGCGCTCGGCTGGCCGGGCATGGCCGGCATCGGCGTGCTGGTGGCGTGCGCGTCGGCCTGCTGGAGCGCATGGCTGCCGCTGGCCGGGCGGCTGGAGGCGGCGCAGGCGCGGCAGCAGGAACTGGCGCGCGCAAGCGTCCGACCCGCCGGGCAAGCGCAACTGCCTGCCCAGCTCGAGGCGTTCTACCGCCGGTTTCCGGCCCGGCGCGAGCTGCCCGCCGAGCTGGAAAAAATCTTCGCCGCCGCCGCCGCGCAGGGCATCAGCCTCGACAAGGCCGAATACCGCAGCAGCCGGGCGGTATCCGGACGTCTGAACCGGATACAGATCACCCTGCCGGTCTCCGGCGAATATCCGAAGATCCGCCTGTTTCTCGCCACGGTCCGCCAGACCGTGCCGACCGCGGCGATCGCTGCGGTCACGCTGGCGCGCAAGGGAATCGCCGACCCGGCAGTCGAGGCGCAGATCCGGCTGCTGCTGTTTGTGGAGGCCGGGCGATGAAGTGGCCGGATCCGGGCTGGCGCAGGCTGTCTCACGGGCTGATGCTGGGCCTGCTCTCGTGCTCGATGGTGATGGCGGACAGCGACCGCCGGCCGCAGACGCCACGGCGCGCGGCGGCCCGCGCGGCCGTGCCGGCCAAGGCGGCAGCACCGGTCGCGGGCGTGCATGTGGAACTGGAACGCCTGGCGTGGATACCCGCCACGGCGGATGCCGACGCGATCGGCAATCCGTTCGCGGCCAAATCCTGGTATGTCCCGCCGCCGCCTCCACCGCCGCCCAAGCCCGCGCCGCCGCCCCGGCCGGAGGCGCCGCCGCTGCCCTTCAGCTTCCTCGGCCGGTATCTGGACGGAGGCACGGTGACGGTGATGCTGGTGCGCGGCGACCGGGTCTATACCGCCGGCCCCGGCGAAGTGCTCGACGGGATGTGGCGCATCGACAGCATCGGAGACGACGAGGTGGCGCTGGTCTATCTGCCGCTCAATATCCGCCAGACCCTTGCCACCGGAGGTGTGTCATGAGGCTGTCCGTCCTGTTGCTGCTTGGCGCGCTGACGGCGTGCGCATCGCAGCGCCTGCACCACCAGGCTTCCACCCTGTTCGACAACGGCAAGACCGACGAAGGGCTGGCGACGCTGTCGGAGGCGCTGGCGGCCGATCCCGGCAATATTGCCTACCGGGTGGAGCTGCAGCGCCGCCGCGCCGAGGCGGTCAATCCGCTGCTGGCGCTGGCCGCCGGGGAGCGCGAGGCCGGCAGGCCGGAGGCGGCCAGATCGATCTACCTGCGTGCGTTGCAGCTGGACCCGGACAACCACTACGCCAGGAACGGTCTCGCCAGTCTGGACGCCGACAGCCGCGCCGCCGCCGGGCTGGAGGAGGCGAGGGCGCTGCTCGGGAAGGGCCAGACCGAGCCGGCGCAGGCCCTGCTGCAGACGATCCTGCTGGAAAATCCGCGTTACGGGCCGGCGCTGGCCTTGCGGCGCCAGCTGGGCGAGCAGGCGGCTTTGGCCGCCAACAGCGCGCCGGTATTGCGTGCGAGCCTGAAAAAACCGGTGACGCTGCAGTTTCGCGACGCCAACCTGAAGATGGTGTTCGAGGCGCTGGCGCGCACCAGCGGGATCAACATCCTGCTCGACCGGGACGTGAAGCCCGAGCTGAAAACCTCGATTTTCGTCAAGGACGTGTCGGTCGAGGACACCATCGACCTGATCCTGCTGCAGAACAAGCTGGAAAAGAAGGTCATCAGCGACAACACCGTGTTCGTCTACCCCGGCACGCCGGACAAGCTGAAGGATTATCAGGACCTGAAAATCCGCAGCTTCCACCTGAGCAATGCCGATCCCAAGCAGATGCTGACGATGATCAAGACCCTGCTCAAGACCCGGGACATCTTCGTTCATGAAAAGACCAACTCGGTGGTGATGCGCGACACGCCCGATGCGATCCGCCTGGCCGAAAAGCTGGTTCACGATCAGGACAAGGCGGACCCGGAAGTGATGCTGGAAGTGGAGGTGCTGGAAGTGACGCGCTCGCGTCTGTCCGAAATCGGCATCAAGTATCCGGCCCAGCTCAACTTCACTGCTGCCGGGACGGGGGGCGGTTCCGGCTCGTCCGGCGGCGGCTCGCCGAGCGTCAACGACCTGCGCGGGCTGAACGGCAGCGGCATCGTGGTCAGCCCGGCGCCGAGCGTCACCCTCAACATGCGGCTGGAGGACGGCGACACCAATGTGCTGGCCAGCCCGCGCATCCGGGCCAAGAACCGCGAGAAGGCCAGGATCATGATCGGCGACCGGGTGCCGGTGATCACCAACGCCATCACGCCCGTCTCGACCGGCACGCCGGTGGTGACCGGCAATGTGCAGTATCTGGACGTGGGGCTGAAGCTGGAGGTGGAGCCCGAGATCGGCGCGGACAGCGACGTGACGATCAAGGTCAGCCTCGAAGTCAGCTCGATCATCCGCGAAATCCTCAACGCGCAGTCCGG
>JASLDQ010000092.1 GCA_030151505.1 Chromobacteriaceae bacterium | reverse complement strand
GTCCTCCACCGGGACCGCCGGGCGGACGGACCTCCGCCCCGACCCGGGATAGCGCCGAACGTCAGGGCGTCTATTCTGCAGCAAGGCGGCGCGAGGCCCGCTCCTGCCGGCGCGCCTCGGCCCGCAGGGCGGTCAGGGTGTTGGCGACGAAATCGAGATGGGTCTCGGCCGCCGCGCGCGCGCGGGCCGGATCGCGCAGATCGATGGCCTGCCAGATCGCCCGGTGCTGGGCCAGCAGGTCGCTCGCCACCGGGGCGACGTTGAACAGATTGGCGATGTTGTCGTGGATATTGCTATGCAACATACCGAGCAGGCTGGAGGTCAGGTGCGCGAGCAGCGCGTTGTGCGCCGCATCCGCCAGCGCGCCGTGAAACGCCACGTCGGCCTTGGACTGCAAGGCCAGATCGCCGGTGACGTAGGTTTCCTCCAGCTCCGCCAGCCGGCTGGCCAGCCGCTCGCGGTCGGCCTCGGTCGCGCGCACGGCGGCAAGCGCCGCCACCTCGCCTTCCAGCATCCGCCGGAACTCGAGCACGTCGTCGCGCAGATCGGTGTGTCCCATCAACAAGGCCTCCCACGGACCGGAGAAGGAGCGCTCGAGCCGGTCGGTCACATAGGTGCCGCCCCCCTGCCGGCTCTCCACCAGTCCCCGCGCCGCAAGCTGCTTGATCGCTTCCCGCACCGAGGGGCGCGACACGCCGAATGCCTCGGCCAGCTTGCGCTCCGGCGGCAGGCGGTCGCCAGGCTTGTACACGCCGTCAAGAATGCTCGCCTCGAGTTCGAGCACGATGGCGTCGGCCAGGCGCGGCACGTTGATGGGCAGATGACTCATGGCGTTTCTCGTTTCCGGGCAGACCCTGTTGCGATGCAATGCCGTGCGCGCCGGCACGGCGGATGTCACGCCGGCTCAAGCCAGCAACGGCGCGCTTTTTTATCGGTGATTGGCAGATATGCGAACGCACATTGTAGCGGCTCGCCGGGCGGGCGGCGAACCATCCGCCAATATTGGTCATACCAATATATCAAATTATTTGACAGCATTCCTGTCAGACAATATTCGATTGACAATCATCAACAAATTCAATAGATTCGCCTGAATATATCGATAAATTGGTAATACCAATTATCCAAACAAAGGAGACGCCACAGTGGAAAACCGCTCCCGGCCGCAGGATGTGTACTTCTTCGGCACCTGCTTGCTCGACCTCTTCCTGCCCGATGCCGGTGTCGATGCCGTCACCCTGCTCGAACGCGAAGGCATTCGCGTGCACTACCCGCAAGGGCAGAGTTGCTGTGGCCAGCCGGCTTACACCAGCGGCGTCGCCGACGAAGCCCGCGAAGTCGCCCGCGCCCAGCTCGGCCTGTTTACGCAAGACTGGCCGGTCGTGGTTCCGTCCGGTTCCTGTGGCGGGATGATCAAGCACCACTGGCCAACGCTGTTCGCCGGCGACCGCGACGAAGCCCGCGCCGCGGCGATTTCCGCTCGCGTGGTCGAACTGTCGGACTTTCTCCTCAACGTGATTGACTGGCAGCCGCAGGATCAGGGCGTGCCGACCAAGGTCGCCGTCCACACCTCCTGTAGCGCCCGGCGCGAAATGGGCACCCACCTGAACAGCTGGGCGCTGGTCGACCGCCTCGCCAACGTCGAACGCGTGGTGCACGGTCACGAATCGGAATGCTGTGGTTTCGGCGGCACCTTCAGCGTGCGTCACCCGGACATCGCCGGCGCCATGGTCGAAGACAAGGCCGAGAGCCTCCAGGCCACCGGCGCGACCGAATTCGTCACCGCCGACGGCGGCTGCCTGATGAACATCAACGGCAAGCTGGCCAAGGACGGCGCGCGTTTTGCCGGCAAGCACCTCGCCACCTTCCTGCTCGAACGCACCGGGGGCAAGGCATGAGCGCGCGCGACCGCATCCTCGCCAAACTGCGCGCCGCACCTAAAACCGCGCCGGTCGAACCCGACACCAACGCCTTCTATGCCGCCCGCCCGCCGCGCGACCGCGTCGCGATGATCCGCGACTGGGCCGCGATGATGCGCGCGGTGCGCACCGAAGTGCGCTTCTGCCATGCCGCCGACTGGGATGCCGAACTGGCGCTGGTCGTGGCCGAAAAGAAATTGCGCCGCTTGCTGGTGGCCACCGCCACGCCACATGGCGCCCGCGCCGCCGCCGCACTGGCCGCGCTGCCGACCCCGCCACAGGTGCATGGCTACGCGCGCAAGATCGATGAGTGGAAGGCCGAGCTGTTCAACGACGTCGACGCCGGCTTCACCAGCGTGCGCGCCGGCATCAGCAGCACCGGCAGCCTGATCGCCTGGCCGACGCCGGACGAGCCGCGCACCATGAGCCTGGTGCCGCCGTTCCACATCGCCCTGTTCGACGCCAGCCGTATGTACGACACCCTGTACGAAGCGATGCAGCGCGAAGGCTGGAACCGGGGGCTGCCGACCAATTCCCTGCTGATCTCCGGTCCGTCCAAAACCTCCGACATCCAGCAGACCGTCGCCTACGGCGCGCACGGCCCGCGCGAACTGATCGTGTTGTGCGTGCTGCCGGATGACGTTTCCGTCAACGATGTGGAGGCCGCGCAATGACCGCCCAACCGATCACCATTTACCCGGGTGCCGCCTTCCGCTCGCGCGCCCACGACGCGGTCAACGATCCGCACCTGCGCCAGAGCTTCCGCGGCGCGATGGACTTCCTGATGGACAAGCGCGCGGCGCAGTTCCCGGACGAGGCGGAACTGGCCCGCTTGCGCACGCTGGGCGAAGCGATCCGCCAGCGTTGCCTGGCCAAGCTGCCGCAGTTGCTGGAAACGCTGGAAGCCAACATGAACCGCAACGGCATCCAGGTGCACTGGGCCGAAACCGCCGACGAGGCCAACGCCATCATCCAGGGGCTGATCGCGCGGCGCGGCGGAAAACTGGCGGTCAAGGGCAAGTCAATGGTGAGCGAGGAAACCGAGCTCAACCACCACCTGGCCGACCACGGCATCGAGGCGATCGAATCCGACATGGGCGAGTACATCGTCCAGCTCGCCGGCGAGAAGCCCAGCCACATCATCATGCCGGCCATCCACAAGACCCGCGAACAGATCGCCGAGCTGTTCCGCGACAACATTCCGGACACGCCCTACACCACCGACGTGGACGAGCTGATCCAGATCGGCCGCAGCGCGCTGCGCGGCAAGTACGTCGCCGCTGACGTCGGCATCTCCGGCGTCAATTTCGCCGTGGCCGAAACCGGCACGCTGTGCCTGGTCGAGAACGAAGGCAACGGCCGCATGTGCACCACCGTGCCGCCGATGCACATCGCCATCACCGGTATCGAAAAGGTGGTCGAGCTGCTGGCCGACGTGCCACCGCTCTACACCCTGCTGACCCGCTCGGCCACCGGCCAGCCGGTCACCACCTACTTCAACATGATCTCGGGCCCGCGCAAGCCGGACGAAAAGGACGGCCCGGAAGAAGTGCATCTGGTGCTGCTCGACAACGGCCGCAGCCAGGCCTACTCCGACGAACAGCTGCGCAAGACCCTGCAGTGCATCCGCTGCGGCGCCTGCATGAACCACTGCCCGGTCTACGCCCGCGTCGGCGGCCACGCCTACGGCACCGTCTATCCGGGGCCGATCGGCGAAATCGTCTCGCCGCACCTCTTGGGGCTGGAGGCCACCGCCGCGCTGCCGACCGCCTCGAGCCTGTGCGGTGCCTGCGGCGAAGTCTGCCCGGTCAAGATTCCGATCCCCGATCTCTTGATCCGCCTGCGCGAGGAAGCAGTGCGCGATCCGCACGAGCACCCGGCCCATCCGCTGCGCGGCCAGGGCGCCGGTCGCGACGGCAAACAGATGCTGGCGTGGCGGGCATGGCGCTTCATCTATGCCAGCCCGACCCGCTACCGCCTGTTCGGCTGGCTGGCGACCCGCCTGCGCGCGCTGACCCCGACAACCCAGCTGGGCTGGACGCAGAACCACGTCCCGCTCAAGCCCGCCGCCAAAACGCTCTCCGAGCGGCTGGCCGACCGTCGCTGAGGACCCACGCATGATGATGTCTGACGCCCATCGCGCCTTTTACGCCGCGGTCAATCGCGAGATCCCGGCCGAGCGGCTGATCACCGATCCGACCCGCACGCTGGCCTACGGCACCGACGGCAGCTTCTACCGGCTGATTCCGCAGATCGTCGTGCGCGCCGAGAGCGAAGCCGAGATCCGTACCGTGCTGCGCGAAGCGCACGCGCACCGCGTCGCCGTCACCTTCCGCGCCGCCGGCACCTCGCTGTCCGGCCAGGCCGTCAGCGACTCGGTGCTGGTGACGCTGGGTGAGAACTGGAACGGCCAGCAGGTGCTGGATGGCGGCGCGCGCATCCGCCTGCAGCCGGGTGTGATCGGCCAACACGCCAACAACACGCTGGCGCCGCTGGGCCGCAAGATCGGCCCCGATCCGGCCTCGATCGCCACCGCCAGAATCGGCGGTATGGCGGCCAACAACTCCAGCGGCATGTGCTGCGGCACCAAGGAAAACGGCTACCACACCCTGCACGCCATCCGCGTGGTGCTGCCGGACGGCGCCGTGCTCGACACCGCCGACAGCCAGAGCGTGGCAGCCTTCCGCGTCTCGCACGCCGCCTTGCTGGCCGGGCTGGCACAACTCGCGGCGGACATCCGCGCCAATCCGGCGCTGGAACAGAAAATCCGCCACAAGTACCGGCTGAAGAACACCACCGGCTACGGCATCAACGCGCTGGTCGACTTCACCGACCCGGTCGACATGCTGGCCCACCTGATGATCGGCTCGGAAGGCACGCTGGCCTTCATCAG
>JASLDQ010000037.1 GCA_030151505.1 Chromobacteriaceae bacterium | reverse complement strand
TCCAGCCGCCCGAGCGCGGCCAGGATGTCGTCGGCGCCGGCCGGCTTGGCCAGATAGTTGCTGGCGCCGAGCTTGATCGCATCGACGGCGGTGGCGATGCTGGCGAAGCCGGTCAGCATCAGGATGGGCGCCGCCGGCAGCGCCGCGCGCAGCTCGGGCAGCAGCGCCAGCCCGCTGTCGCCGGCCAGGTTCAGATCGACCACGGCGGCGTCGAAGGTTCCACCGGCCAGCAGCCGGCGCGCAGCCCCGGCATCGGCCGCGTGCTCGACCGTCACGCCGCGCCGCGCCAGCGCCCGGGCCAGCACCGTGCCGAACGCCTCGTCGTCGTCGACCAGCAATAGTGTCGCGATGTTCATGCGCCCCTCCCCCCGGCCAGCGGCAGGCGCACCGTCGCGATCACCCCGCCGCCCTCGCGGTTGTCCAGCCGCACCGATCCCCCCAGCCGCTCCAACGTGGCCTGCGCCAGAAACACACCCAGCCCCAGCCCGCCGGGCTTGGCCGAGTCCAGCGGCTGGCCGATGGCGGCCAGTTGGGCTGGACTGAGCGCGCCGCGGTTGGCGATTTCCACCCGCAGGCAGGCGCCGTCCTCGCGCACGCTCACCTCCACGGCTTCGGGGGAGGCATCGGCGGCATTGTTGAGCAGGTTGAGCAGGGCCGGCGCGAAAGTCGGGTCGGCCAGCGCCGCGCGCGCGGGGCCGATGTCAACGTGAAAGCGCGCCCGTACGTCCGGCCGCGCCGCCTGCCAGTTGTCCAGCACGCGGCGGCACTGCGCCGCCAGCGTGTCGCCGCCGTCGCCTACCCCGGCACTCAGGCGCAGGCGCGACAGCGCGGCGCGGCAGGCATCCAGCTGGGTCTGCATCAGGCTCAGGTCCGCCGCCTGCGGCGAGCCGGCCGGGGCTTCCGCCGCCAGCTCGTCCACCAGCAGTCGCAGCGTCGACAGCGGCGTGCCCAGCTCGTGCGCCGCACCAGCCGCCAGCGTGCCGAGCGCCACCAGCTGCTCGTCGCGCAGCTGCCGCTCCCGCACCCGGGCCAGCTCGCGCTCGCGCCGGCGCAGGGTCGTCGCCAGCCGCCCCAAGAGGCCGGCGATCAGGCAGGCCGACACGCCGAAAGTCAGCCACATGCCGAACACGTGCAGGCGGAACACGAAGGCGGGGTTGTCCGGCAGGCCAGGCAAGGGCAGGAAGAACCACAGCAGGAAGGTGTAGCCGGCCAGCGCGGCGGCGGCGATCAGCCAGGTCAGCGCGGCCGGCAGCAGGATGGCGGCCGCGACGATTTCGAGCAGGTAGAGGGCGGTCAGCGGGTTGTTGGCGCCGCCGCTGAAGAACAGCAGAGCGGTCAGCCCCATGATGTCGACCAGCGCATCCAGCGCCAGCGCATGAAAGGAAACGGGCCGGTGCACCAGCCGCCAGCCGGCGACGGCGTTCCAGCCCGACAGCACCAGCAGGATGAGCAGAAGCGGCAGAAGCGGCAGGCCGGGCGCGGCCAGCCAGTGCTGGGCGAGCGCCAGACCTGCGGCGGCCAGCACGATCAGTCCCCAGCGCAGGGCGATGAGGACGGCGTCGGGCCGGATGGCGGCGGCGGACAGAAGACGAGGCAGGAATGGGGGCATGGCAGGCAAAAGAAATCCGCGAGCGGCGATCAAGCCACCCGCGGCAACCTTGGAAGTCGGGCCGGGCTAACCGGCCGTCCTACGGATCATCGCTCGCAATGCCGCGGCGGGCAATGCGGCAAATTGTCGCAGCCGGGCCGCGTCACAGGCGCAGCAGGTCGGCGAGCCGGTCGATCCGCGCATCGACGTAACCGGGCTTCTTCACCCGGCCCGGCGCCATCCACACCGTCCGCATCCCCAGCCGCTTGGCGGTGCGCAGATTGGCGAGTGAATCCTCGATCATCACGCAGTCGCGCGGATGGGCGCGGACCCGGTGCAGCACCTTGCGGAACGTGGCGGGATAGGGCTTGGGAATGAAATCGAGCTGGTCCACCCCGAAGCGGGCGGAAAAATGCCGGTGCACGCCCATCGCCGCCAGCACCGCGCCGACGTAATGGCTCGGGCCATTGGAGAACAGCACCTTGTCGCCCGGCAGCCGCGCCAACACCCGGCCGACGGTCGGGTCGGCCACCAGCAGCGAGGCCAGCTCGTCCAGCGCGTGGGTTTCGTGCAGGAAGTGGTGCGGGTCGACGCCGTGATGGCGCACCAGCCCGGTCAGGGTCGCGCCATAGCGCCGCCAGTAGAGCTGGCGCAGGTGCTGCGCCTCGGCCGGGTCCAGCGCCAGATGGCGGACCATGAAGGCGGTCATCATCCGGTTGATGTGGGGAAACACACCGGCCGAGGAATCGTGCAGGGTGTCGTCGAGGTCGAAAATCCAGGTAGTCATGGCGCGGAGCGAGGCGGAACAGAATGCCATTGTAAGTCGGCCGCCCCGGCCCCTGCACGGTCGCGCTGCGGCCGGACGGAATCGGCGCAGCAAAGCCGCCGTCCGGCGACCCGGCTCAGTCGCGCCGTTCCAGCCGCGCGACGAAGCCGCCGCCTTCGCGGTTGTCCAGCGTCAGGGTCAGCCCGTGCAGCATGGCGATGCGTTCGGCGATCGACAGCCCGAGCCCGCTGCCGCTGGCCTGCTGCCCTTCGGGGCGGGCGAAGCGCCCCTTGAGCCGCTCCAGCCATTCGGGCGCCACGCCGGGACCGTCGTCGCATACCGACAGGCTCGTGGCGTCGCACTCGACCCACACCCGCCCGCCCGGGGGGGTGTAGCGGATGGCGTTGTCGATCAGGTTGCGCAGCAGCACTTCCAGCAGGCCGGCGTCGCCGCCCAGCGGCCAGATCGCGTCGATGGGCGGGCCGTCCAGGGTGATGGCACGGTTATCGGCCGAATCCTTCTGCAGCTCCACCACCCGCCGCGCCACGGCGGCGAGGTCGGCCGGGCGCGAGTCAGCGGCATCGAGAAAGTCGAGCCGCGCCAGCGTCATCAGCTGCTCGACCAGACGGGTGGCGCGGTCGATGCCGGCCAGTATCTTGCCGAGCGCGCGGCGGCGGTCGCTGTCCTCGTCGCTCATCAGCGCCACCTCGGTCTGCACCCGCAGCGCGGCCAGTGGCGTGCGCAGCTCGTGCGCGGCGTCGGCGGTGAAGCGGCGTTCGTTGGCCAGCGTGGTTTCGAGCCGGGCGAACAGGCGGTTGAGCGCCACCACCAGCGGGCCGACTTCGCGCGGGACCGGGGCGGCGATCGGCGCGAGGTTGTCCGGCGCGCGCAGGCGGATGTCGCGCGCGAGCCGGTCGAGCGGCTTGAGCCCCTGCCGCACCGCCCAGAAGATCAGCAGCAGCAGCACCGGCAGCGCGACGATCCACGGCATCATCTGGCCGGACACCAGCTTGCCGACCAGCTTGAGGCGGGTCTTGTCGCGCTGGCCGACCACCACGTAGGCCCCGTTGTTGTGGTCGTGGTAGTAGAACAGCCGCCAGGCGCGGCCCTCGATTTTTTCGTTGTGGAAGCCGCGCACGTCGCTGCGGAACGGCAGCTCGGTCTGGTTGATGTCGGACAGGATCAGCTCGCCGCGGGCGTTGCGCAGCTG
>JASLDQ010000002.1 GCA_030151505.1 Chromobacteriaceae bacterium | reverse complement strand
GCTCAAGCTGGCGATTTCGGCCGGCGTCGGCCTCTTCCTCGCCATCATCGGCCTCAAGGGCGCCGGCATCATCGCCGCGTCCGACGCCACCATGGTGACGCTGGGCAACATCGGCGCGCCCAGCACCCTGCTCGCCATCGCCGGCTTCATGATCATCGTCGCGCTCGAATACCGCAAAGTCACCGGCTCCATCATCATCGGCGTGCTGCTGGTCACCCTCATCGCCGCGCTGACCGGCCTGACCGAATTCAAGGGCGTGTTCGCCATGCCGCCGTCGATCGAGCCGACCTTCATGAAGATGGACATCGCCGGCGCCCTCAACGGCGGCCTCATCGGCGTGATCTTCATTTTCTTCTTCGTCGACCTGTTCGACACCACCGGCACTCTGGTCGGCGTGTCGCACCGCGCCGGCCTCCTGGACCGCGACGGCAAGCTGCCGCGCCTCAAGCGCGCCCTGTTCGCCGACTCCACCGCCATCATGGCCGGCGGCGTGCTCGGCACCTCCAGCGTCACCGCCTACGTCGAATCCGCCGCCGGCACCGCCGTGGGCGGCCGCACCGGCCTGACCGCCGTGGTCGTCGCGCTGCTCTTCCTCGCCGCACTCTTCCTCAGCCCGCTGGCCGGCACCGTGCCCGCCTTCGCCACCGCGCCGGCGCTGTGCTACGTCGCCGTGCTGATGGCGCGCGGCCTGGCCGAGATCGACTGGGACGACCTGACCGAATCCGCCCCGGCCGTCATCACCGCCGTCGGCATGCCGTTCACCTACTCGATCGCCGACGGCATCGCCTTCGGCTTCATCAGCTACGCGCTGATCAAGCTGCTGTCCGGCCGCATCAAGGACATCACCCCGACCGTGGTCGGCATCGCCGCGCTGTTCGTGGTCAAGTTCGCCTTCTTCCACTAAGCGGTTGTCGCGCCGGCACGGAACCGGGCCCCTCGCGCAGGCGTCCCATGCAAACGCGCAGCATGATCGTGAACCGCCCGTCAACGCGCACGACAACCACACCGTCCGACCCAATCCGCTCGTGCCCGCCGGCGCGGGCGGATTTTTTGCGAGAACCGCCGCAATGCCCGAACTCGAAAACCTCAATTACGCCGACTACATCAAGGCGAACATCCGCACCGTGCCGGACTGGCCGCAGCCAGGCGTGCAGTTCCGCGACATCACCCCGCTGCTGCAGAATCCCAAGACCTTCCGCGTGCTGGTCGACATCTTCGTCCACCGCTACATGAATCAGAAGATCGACCTGATCGCCGGACTGGACGCCCGCGGCTTCATCCTCGGCTCGGTCGTCGCCTACGAACTCAACCTCGGCTTCGTTCCCATCCGCAAGAAGGGCAAGCTGCCCTTCACCACCATCGCTGAGGAATACGAGCTGGAATACGGCAGCGCCACGGTGGAAATCCACGCCGATGCCTGCCAGCCGGGCCAGCGCGTGGTGGTGATCGACGACCTGGTCGCCACCGGCGGCACCATGATCGCCGGGG
This sequence comes from Chromobacteriaceae bacterium, assembly GCA_030151505.1. GTDB lineage: Bacteria > Pseudomonadota > Gammaproteobacteria > Burkholderiales > Aquaspirillaceae > JASLDQ01. The sequence continues at coordinate 3,881 of JASLDQ010000002.1, read as the reverse complement.
TCAAGTTGCTGAAGCGGCTGGGCGCCGAGATCGTCGACACCGCCGCCATCGTCGACCTGCCCGAACTGGGCGGCTCCAGGCTGATCCGCGACCAGGGCATTCCGCTCTACACCGTTTGCGACTTCGGCGGCCACTGAGCCCCCCGGAGCCCACAACAAAAAAGGGAGCGTCAAGCTCCCTTTTTGCATGCCGGGCCACGGCCGGTCCGGCCAGAACCGCCTCAGCCGCCACGCGCAATCCCGGCCAGCAGGTCCGCGCAACGCTGCGACAGAAATGCGCGCAAGGCCTGCACCACCGCGCTGATCTGGCGACGGTCGGCGCAGACCAGATTGAGCGGCGCCGGCTCGCCCGTCCAGTCGCGACACAGGCGCACCAGCCGCCCGGCCTGCAGGTCGTCGGCGATGTCCAGGGCCGACTTGTAGGCCACGCCGCGGCCGGCCACCGCCCAGCGGCGCACGGCATCGCCGTCGTCCGACACCCGGTCGCCGGACACCTGGACCGCCACCTCGCTTTCGCCCTGGAAAAAGCGCCAGCGGTCATGCACATAGTCGCCCAGCATGAAGCACAGGCAGTTGTGTCCGGCCAGCGCCTCGGGGCTTGCCGGCACGCCGGCGCGGTCCAGATACGCCGGCGCCGCGCACAGAATGCGGTGATTGGCGGCCGCCACCGGCAGGGCGACCAGGGCGGAATCGGGCAGCGTGCCGTAGCGCAGCACCAGATCGACCGGCTGCCGGTAGATGTCGGCGAGGCGGTCGGACAACAACAGGCGCAACTGGACTCCCGGATGCAGCGCCTGAAATTCGTCCAGCCACGGCAACACCACGTTGCGCCCCAGATCGGACGGCACCGACAGCTGCACCACCCCGCCGACCGGCGCGTCCCCGCTCCTGAGCGCCTCCCTCCCCTCGGCCACCAGCTGCAGCGCCTGCCGGCAATGCTGCAGGAAAATTTCGCCTGCGTGGGTCAGCCGCAGGCTGCGCGTCGAGCGCACCAACAAGGGCACCCCGAGTTCGGCCTCCAGCCGCTTGAGCGCCATGCTGGCGGCCGCCGGCGTCAGGTCGAGACCACGGGCCGCGCCGGACAGGCTGCCGCTTTCCGCCGCCCGCCGGAATATTTCCAGATCACGAAGCATCTTCATGCCGGCATTGTCGCGGACCGCCCCGGCATTATCAAAAAATACTTAAAACTGAATCTTGATTAGAGAGATTTTCTAACAAGCCGAAAACCGCGATGATGGAAGCATCGAATCCACCGTCCGCTCACGAGGAAACCCGCATGAACATCGCCGAATACGCCCAGTCCCGCTATACCACCAAGGCTTTCGACCCGAGCCGCAAGGTCCCGGAAGCCACGATGGAACAGGTGCGCACCCTGCTGCAATGCGCGCCGTCATCGATCAACTCCCAGCCGTGGCACTTCGTCATCGCCGCCTCCGACCAAGGCAAGGCCCGCATCGCCAAGGCGGCCCACGGCCCGTATGCCTACAACGAGCCGAAGATCAGCAAGGCCTCTCACGTCGTGGTGTTCTGCGCCAAGGTCGGTGTCGATGCCGGCCACCTGAGCGCCGTGCTCGAGCAGGAAGACCGCGATGGCCGCTTCGCCACGCCGGAAGCCAAGGACGGCCGCAACACCGCCCTCAATTTCTACGTCGACCAGCACCGCTTCGACAGCAAGGACGTCCAGCCGTGGATCGAGAAACAGGTCTACCTGGCCCTGGGCTCCCTGCTGCTGGGCGCGGCCACCCTCGGTCTCGACGCCTGCCCGATGGAAGGCTTCGACCCCCGCGTGCTGGACGAGGAACTGGGCCTGCGTGCCCAGGGCCTGACCAGCGTGGCGCTGGTGAGCCTCGGCTACCGCAGCGCCGACGATTTCAACGCCAGGCTGCCCAAGTCGCGCCTGCCGGCCGGCGCCGTCTTCACCACCATCTGAGCCGCAACGACAACGCCCGCCCCGGGGTTATCCACAGGGCGGGCGTTTTTCATCCCTTCTTCTGCGGCGGCGGAGGCCCGCTCCCCGTACCGGGGCAGGGTCTCCGCCGCCGGGCCGGTCAGGCGAACACCAGCCGGCCGTCCTTCGCCTCCACCATCACCGTCGCCTTGGGCGGGTACTTGCCGGCCAGAATCGCGCGGGCCAGCGGGTTCTCGATCTCGCTCTGGATCGCCCGCTTCAAGGGCCGCGCGCCGTAGACCGGGTCGAAGCCGGCTTCGGCGATCAGCGCCAGCGCGTCGTCGCTGACCTGCAGGTTCAGCTCCAGCTGCGCCAGCCGCGCCTCCAGCCGCTTCAACTGGATGCGCGCGATCGAGGCGATGTGCTTCTCGTCCAGCCCGTGGAACACCACCACCTCGTCGATGCGGTTGACGAACTCGGGACGGAAGTTGACCTTCACCTCGGCCAGCACCGCCAGCTTGACCAGCTCGTACGGGTCGCTCGCCATCGCCTGGATCTGGTGACTGCCGATGTTCGAGGTCATCACGATCACGGTGTTCTTGAAGTCCACCGTGCGGCCCTGCCCGTCAGTCAGACGGCCGTCGTCCAGCACCTGCAGCAGCACATTGAACACGTCCGGGTGCGCCTTCTCCACCTCGTCCAGCAGGATCACGCTGTACGGTTTGCGCCGCACCTGCTCGGTCAGGTAGCCGCCCTCCTCGTAGCCGACATAGCCCGGCGGCGCGCCGATCAGCCGCGCCACCGAGTGCTTCTCCATGTATTCCGACATGTCGACGCGGATCAGGTGCTCCTCGCTGTCGAACAAAAAGCCCGCCAGCGCCTTGCACAGCTCGGTCTTGCCCACCCCGGTCGGGCCCAGGAAGAGGAAGGAGCCGTAGGGCTTGTTCGGATCGGCCAGACCCGAGCGCGAACGGCGGATCGCGTCGGCCACCGCGCGCACCGCCTCGTCCTGCCCCACCACGCGGGCGTGCAGCACGTCCTCCATCTTCAGGAGCTTGTCGCGCTCGCCTTCCAGCATCTTGCTGACCGGAATGCCGGTGGCGCGGCTGACCACCTCGGCGATTTCCTCGGCGCCCACTTCGGTGCGCAACAGACGGTTGGGCTTCTTGTCCCCTTCGCCGGCCTCGGCTTCCTGCAGGCGCGCCTCCAGCTGCGGCAGCTTGCCATACTGCAGCTCGGCCACCTTCTGCCAGTCGCCGCGCCGCTTGAGGTCGTCCATCTGCGTCTTGAGCTTTTCGATCTCCTCCTTGATGCTCTGGCTGCCCTGCTGCGCCGCCTTCTCGGCCTTCCACACCTCCTCGAGGTCGGCGTACTCGCGCTCCAGCTTGCCGATTTCCTCCTCGATCAGCTGCAGGCGCTTTTGCGACGCCTCGTCGCTTTCCCTTTTCACCGCCTCGCGCTCGATCTTGAGCTGGATCAGGCGGCGGTCGAGCTTGTCCATCACCTCCGGCTTGGAGTCGATTTCCATCTTGATGCGGCTGGCGGCCTCGTCGATCAGATCGATCGCCTTGTCCGGCAGGAAACGGTCGGTGATGTAGCGGTGCGAGAGCTCGGCCGCGGCGACGATGGCCGGGTCGGTGATGTCGACGCCGTGGTGGATTTCATACTTCTCCTGCAGGCCGCGCAGGATGGCGATGGTGTCCTCCACCGACGGCTCGCCCACCAGCACCTTCTGGAAACGCCTCTCCAGCGCTGCGTCCTTCTCGATGTACTTGCGGTATTCGTCCAGCGTGGTCGCGCCGATGCAGTGCAGCTCGCCGCGCGCCAGCGCCGGTTTCAGCATGTTGCCGGCGTCCATCGCGCCCTCGGCCTTGCCGGCTCCCACCAGCGTGTGGATTTCGTCGATGAAGATCAGCGTGTTGCCCTCGTCGCGCGCCAGCTCGTTCAGCACCGCCTTCAGCCGTTCCTCGAACTCGCCGCGGTACTTGGCCCCG
>JASLDQ010000341.1 GCA_030151505.1 Chromobacteriaceae bacterium | reverse complement strand
TATCGGCCGGCAGGAACGCATCGTTCGCGGCCGGATGCCGACGCTTGAAATTATCAACGAGCGTTTTGCCCGTAACCTGCGCATCGGCATGTTCAACTTTATCCGACGCAATGCCGAAATCTCGGTAGGGCCGGTCAAAGTACAGAAGTACAGCGAATTCATTCGCAATCTGGTTGTGCCGACCAACCTCAATCTCTGTCACGTCAAGCCGCTTCGCGGTACGTCGCTGCTGATTTTCGATCCCGATCTGGTGTTTTTGGTTGTCGATAACCTGTTCGGCTCCGATGGGCGTTATCACGTCCGGGTCGAGGGGCGCGATTTCACCGTGACTGAACAGCGCATCATTCGGCGCCTGCTCGATGTCGTGTTTGTCGAATACCAGAAGGCCTGGGAGCCGGTCTATCCGATCGAATTCGCCTTCATGCGTTCGGAAATGAATACCCAGTTCGCCAACATCGCCACGCCGACCGAGGTCGTGGTGTCGATGACATTCCGCATTGAGCTGGGAGCTGGCGGCGGTGATTTCCACGTGTGCATGCCGTATTCAATGGTGGAGCCGATCCGCGATATGCTGTCGTCCACCATGGCGGCGGACCGCACCGAAGTGGATAACCGCTGGGTCAATCTGCTGTCCAAGCAAGTCCAGATTGCCGAAGTCGACTTGGTGGCCACCCTCGCTGAAACCCAGATCACCTTGGGCGAAATTCTGAACCTCAAGGTTGGCGATGTCATTCCGGTCGAGATTCCGGAGGTGATCGGTGCCGATGTGTCGGGAATTCCGGTGATGGAGTGCCGGTATGGCGTGTCGACCGGGCAATATGCCTTGCGCGTCGAACGCATGCTGTCTGGTGCCCAGGAAATCAGCGAATACGGAACGGCAGGAGAATGACCCAGATGTCGGAACAGCCAGAACAAGCAATGGAGCAACAGTCGGAAAAGGCTGAAAGGGAAAGCATGCAGGACGAAGTAACGATGGATGATTGGGCTGCGGCGATGGCCGAGCAAACCAGCGAACCTACTCCAGAGGCCGCTGAGGCCCCTGCGGAAGCCGCTGCGGCCGCCGGTCTGTTTCAGGAATTTTCGCCATCGACTGCTGCGGCCGCATCAAGTGCCGGACATAACCTGGACATGATCCTTGATATTCCGGTGCATATGACGGTTGAGCTTGGGCGCACCAAGATCGCCATCCGCAACCTGCTGCAATTGGCGCAAGGGTCCGTGGTGGAGCTGGACGGGATGGCGGGTGAGCCGATGGACGTGCTGGTGAACGGCTGCTTGATTGCCCAAGGTGAAGTCGTTGTGGTGAATGACAAATTCGGTATTCGCCTGACCGACATCATCACGCCGGTCGAACGCTTGCGGCGCCTGCAAAAGTGATCCGATCCGGCTGCCTGGGCAGCCTGTTGACGGCTGCCTTGCTGTTGCCTCGACAGGCTGCTGCGGCAGTACCGACGCAAACCGCTCAATCGTTGTCCCCGCTGGGTAGCCTGCTGGAAACCGTTCTGGGGCTTGGTTTAGTGCTGGCGCTGATCTTCGCGCTGGCCTGGCTGGTGCGCCGTTTCGGGCAGGGGAATTTCTCCAGCCAACGGCGCCTCAAGGTCGTCGGTGGGACCTTGCTCGGCGGGCGGGAGCGCGTCGTCATCGTCGAACTCGGCGAGCGATGGCTGGTGCTGGGCGTTACGCCCCAGCACGTCAATCTGCTGACGGAGCTCGAACGCCCCGCCGATGCGGCAGAGCCCGCCGCCGACTCCCGCGGCATCCCGCCCTTTGCCGACAAACTTCAAGCCATCCTGCGGCAGGCTCGTGCCGGCCGTTCTTCACACTGAAATCGAATTCGCGCATGAAGTTCCTGTCTCCGCGCCTTGTCCCGCTGTTGTTGTGCTGTTTACCAGTCCTCGCCGATGCGGCGGGTCTACCACTGATGAACAGCGCCCCCGCAGCTGGCGGCGGGCAGAGTTATTCCCTTTCGTTGCAGATGCTGCTGTTCCTGACCGGGCTGACGTTCATCCCGGCCGCCTTCCTGATGATGACGGCCTTCACGCGCATTGTCATCGTGCTGTCGCTGCTGCGACAGGCGCTCGGGGTGATGCAGTCGCCGCCCAACCAGGTCATCGTCGGCCTGTCGCTGTTCCTCACCGTATTCATCATGGCCCCGGTGTTCGACAAGGCCTATCAAGACGCATTCCTGCCGTTCTCCGAAGACCGGATCAGCGTGACCCAGGCGCTCGAAACCGGCTCCAAGCCGTTCAAGGAATTCATGATGCGCCAGACCCGCGAAAAAGATCTGGCCTTCTTCATCGAGATTTCGCGCAGCCCCAAGCCCGCCGATGCGAATGATGTCAGCCTGAAGACCCTGATTCCCGCTTTCGTCGTCAGCGAGCTCAAGACTGCGTTCCAGATCGGTTTCATGGTATTCATCCCCTTCCTGATCATCGACTTGGTCGTGGCGACCATCCTGATGGCGATGGGGATGATGATGGTGTCGCCCACCATCATCTCCCTGCCGTTCAAGCTGATGCTGTTCGTGCTGATCGACGGCTGGACCCTGTTGATGGGCTCGCTGGTGCAAAGTTTCTACGTGGGGTAAGAGATGTCTCCCGAATACGTCATCAATCTGGTGCAGAACGCGCTGTTCGTGCTGATCATCGTGTCGGCGCCGATGCTGCTGATCGCGCTGGCGGTAGGCCTCGTGGTGAGCGTGATCCAGGCGGCCACCCAGATCAACGAAATGACCCTGACCTTCATTCCCAAGCTGATCGCCCTGTTCATCGTGCTGGTGCTGGCCGGGCCATGGATGGTGCGCACGCTGATGGAATACACCGTCCGGCTGTTCAACAGCATTCCCAATGTGATGGGCTGACCGCGCCGCCGTGATCACCCTCACCGACGCCGAGATCAGCCTGCTGCTGTCCACCTATCTGTGGCCGCTGCTGCGCATCACCGGTTTCCTGCTGGCCGATCCCCTGTACGGCACCAAGACCGTGCCGCGCCGCATCAAGACCGTTTTCGCCATCGCGCTGACCGTGCTGATCGCGCCCTTGCTGCCTGCCATGCCGGCGATCCCGGTCGTGTCGGGGGAGGGATTCGCCATTCTGGTCCAGCAGTTGCTGATCGGGCTGGCGATGGGCTTCGTGATGCGGATCGCCATTACCGTGGTGGAAATGAGCGGAGCGCTGGCCAGCCTGCAGATGGGTCTGGGCTTCGCCATGTTCTTCGATCCGCAGCACGGGGCTTCGGTCCCAGCGCTGTCGCGCTTTCTGACCATGCTGGTCTACCTGCTGTTTCTGGCGATGGACGGACACCATGCAGTGCTGTCGGCCTTGGTCGATTCGTTTACGGTCTTTCCGGTCGCGCTGGAACCGTTGCCGCGCATGAGCTACAAACTGCTGGCGGAATGGGGCGGGCACATATTTTCCTTCGGTCTCCTGATGGCCATGCCAGTGGTGGCGGCGCTGTTGATCACCAACCTTGCCATTGGCGTGATGACCCGCGCCGCGCCGCAGTTCAACATCTTTACCTTCGGCTTTCCCCTGACCCTGATGGTCGGGTTTGTCGCGCTGTATTTCACCCTGCCTTTTTTCCCCGCCGCCGTCGAACGGCTTTATGCCGAGGCCATGGGGCAGATGATGACCTTGCTGAAGGTGCGCGCCAGCTAGCGGATGCATCGGGGCCGATGCTAGAATCGGCACCGACAAATTCATACATTCCACTAAAACCCGCCAAGAGCGGGTTTTTTCGATACGCATGAGAGGTTGACATGGCCGGACACAGCAAATGGGCGAACATCCAGCACCGCAAGGGTCGTCAGGACGCCAAGCGTGGCAAGATCTTCACTCGCCTGATCAAGGAAATCACCGTCGCCGCCAAGATGGGCGGGGGCGATCCCAACTTCAATCCGCGCCTGCGCCTGGCCGTTGACAAGGCCAAGGAAGAAAACATGCCGGCCGAAAACATCGACCGGGCGATCAAGCGCGGCACCGGCGAGCTGGAAGGCGTGACTTACGAAGAGTGCCGCTACGAAGGCTACGGCATCGGCGGCGCCGCGGTGATGGTCGATTGCCTGACCGACAACAAAACCCGTACGGTGGCTGACGTCCGTCACGCCTTCAGCAAGTTCGGCGGCAATATGGGCACCGACGGCTGCGTGGCCTTCCAGTTCAAGCACTGCGGCTATCTGGTTTTCGCTCCCGGCACCGACGAGGACGCGCTGATGGAAGCCGCGCTCGAAGCGGGGGCCGAGGACGTGGTCAGCAATGACGACGGCTCGATCGAAGTCATCGTTCCGCCATACGAATACGCGGAAGTCCGCGCCGCCATCGAAGCCGCCGGCTTCAAGGCGGAAATGGGCGAGGTAACGATGAAGCCGCTCAACGACACCGAGCTGGGCTCCGACGATATTGCCCGGATGCAAAAGCTGCTGGATGCGCTGGAGGATCTGGATGACGTGCAGGAGGTCTACACCACAGCGCTGATGGATGAATGACCGCTGTGCCGGACACGAAAAAGCCGCGCGTTAGAGCGCGGCTTTTTCATTCGGCTGGATCAGTAGGTAGTGCGGACCTGTTCACTCTCGGAGCGTTCCGCCGCCAGCTCATCGACGGGAAGGGTGGTGTCGGCCCGGCTGTCGGTCAGCACCGTTATGGCGACACGGCGGTTGCGGGCGCGGCCTTCGGCGGTATCGTTGTTGGCGATGGCCTGGTTTTCGGCGCGGCCGATGGCGGTCAAGCGGCTGGCCGGCACGCCGCTTTCCTGAAACAGCCGCACGATGGAGCCGGCCCGGGCAGCGGAGAGCTCCCAGTTGGACGGGTAGGTCGCCGTCTTGATCGGCACGTTGTCGGAGAAGCCCTCGACCCGGACCGGGTGGTCGACGGTGGCGAGGATGTGGGCGACTTCACCCATCACCCGCACTGCGTCGGCCGACGGTTGCGCCTGGCCGGACACGAACAGCGCCGTGTCGTTGATCTCGATGGCGATGCCGCGCTTGCTGTGGGTGATGCGAACCTGTCCGGTCTTGCCCAAGGGCTCCAGCGCCTTCAGTAGATTCTTGGCCAGCTGCGCCACCCGTTCCTTCTGCATGAGGGTGGTGTTGCTCTTGACCTGCTGGGCGACGGTCTTGGGCTCTTCGACCGCGATCATCGTGTTGGCCGGCTGTCCACTCTGCTGCAGCTTGGTCGGCGCCGGGCTGCCATCGCGGAAGGCGGACATCAGCGAATCGGACAATTGCTTGTACTTGCCGGCGTTGACCGACGAGATGGCGTACATCACCACGAAAAAGGCGAACAGCAGGGTGACGAAGTCGGCGTAGGACACCATCCAGCGTTCGTGGTTTTCATGCTCTTCTATCTGCTGGCGTCGGGCCATGGCGTACGTCCTCGGAATCAGTAAAAACGGGTGCTGAAGATTTCCTTCATGCCGTCAGCCAGGCTGACACCGAACCGTTTGCCCAGGCGATCGGCGAAGTTGTCGCGGGGAGTGAAGTCCACCGTGCTCTCGGCCTTGATCACGTCACGGGCGACCGATTCGACCGTGCCGTAGCCGTCGGCCAGGCCAAGCGGGATGGCTTTTTCGCCGATCCAGAACAGGCCGCTGAACAGCTCGGGGTCGTTCTGCAGACGGGCGCCGCGCCCGGTTTTGACCACCTTGATGAATTGCTGGTGGATGTCGTCGACCAGTTGCTGGCGATAGGCCTGCTGGTCGGGTTTGGTTGGGCTGAACGGATCACCCAGCGCCTTGTTCTTGCCGGCCGTGGTCAGGCGACGCTCCACGCCGAGCTTGTCCATCAGGCCGGTGAAGCCGAAGCCGTCCGAAATCACGCCAATGGATCCGATGACGCTGGCCTTGTCGACGAAGATTTTGTCGGCGGCGGCGGCAATGTAGTAGCAGCCCGAAGCGCACATCTCCTCGACCACCACATAGACCGGCATTTTGGGGTGCTGCTGCTTGAGCCGACGGATTTCGTCATTGACCATGCCGGACAGCACAGGGCTGCCGCCGGGGCTGTTGGCGCGGATGATGATGCCCTGGGTGTTGCCGTCCTTGAAGGCGGTCTGCAGGCCGTCGATCATGCGGTGCGCGGTATCGTGGTCGGTGTCGATGGTGCCGGAAAGGTCGAGCAGGGCGGTGTGGCGCTTGCCCGGCAGGCCATCGGCCTTGCCGCCCAGCCCGCTGAACAGCGGGAGTGCTAGCAGGAGCAGGAATCCCAGCCATAGAAAGCGGAAGAAGATGCGCCAGCGGCGGGCGCGCCGCTGCTCGGTGACGGTGGCCAGCACCAGTTTTTCCAGGACCTGGCGTTCCCAATTGGACGGATTGCTGGATTCGTTCATCGTGACTCCGGGACAAAATTCGCGTTCAGCTTAGCAGAAACCGGACAGGCGGCGGACCGATGCCGAAAGCATTGTTGCCATTTCGGGCCAGTGGAGGCTGGCGGCAGTCCGGCCCGGCCGAGGGTGGGGCAAGCAAGGACGGTTAGCGAGACAGGCTGCTCAACCAGATGTCGAAAGCGGCGAAGTCATCTCCCAGAAACAGGGGCGACAGTGCGGCCAGTTGCTCGCGCGGGTGCGCGCCCTGGGCGAGGCCTGCGCCGTGCACCCCGGCGTTGATGGCCATTTGCAGGTCGTGGGTGGTGTCGCCGACCATCAGCGCCCGGTTCGGGGCCAGTCCGAAGTAATCGGTCAGTTCGTCCAGCATCTGCGGGTCCGGTTTGGAGCGGCATTCATGGACGGTGCGGGTGGCGTCGAACAGGTGGGTGATGCCGGTTTGTCTCAAGGCGTGATCCAGACCATCCCGGCCCTTGCCGGTGGCTACCGCGAGGAAATAGCCGGCAGCCTTGTAGCGTTCGAGCGCTTCCGCCACGCCGGCGAACAGGTCGATGGCGTCGGCATCGATGACGAAGTTGCGGCGATAGGCCGCCGCCATCTCCTGGTAGCGGCTTTCGGGCAAGCCGGGGCAGACGTGGCGCATGGCATCAACGAGACCCAGTCCGATGACATGGGACGCTGTGGCATGGTCGGGAACCGGCAAGTCCAGATCGGCGCAGGAGCGCTGGATGGTGCGGATGATGTGGGCGGTCGAATCCATCAGGGTGCCGTCCCAGTCAAAGACGAGCAGGTCGAAAGTCGGTTCAGTCGGCACGGGGGAGTCCATCGATAAAGCGTTGCAGATCGGCCGGCAGCGGCGCATTCAGTTCCAAGGCCTCACCGGACAGGGGGTGGGCCAGTTTGAGCTGCCAGGCATGGAGGAACATGCGCTTGAGCCCGCGGCGGACCAGTTCCTTGTTGGTGTCGTAGTCGCCGTACTTGTCGTCACCGGCGATCGGGCAGCTGGAAGACAGCATGTGCACCCGGATCTGGTGGGTGCGGCCGGTCTTGAGCTGGGCTTCGACCAGGGTGAAGCCGGCAAGGCGCTCGACCACCCGGAAGTTGGTATGGGCGAACTGGCCTTCATCGGCCACGCGGACGCGGCGTTCGCCGTCGGCCAGCGTGTACTTGAGCAGCGGTTTCTTGACTGCGCGATGTTTGCTGTCCCACTCGCCCACCGCCAGCGCCAGGTAGCGCTTGTCCATGTCGTTCTGGCGGATCATTTCGTGCAGTTTAACCAGCGCGGAACGCCTCTTGGCCAGCATCAGCAGGCCGGAAGTTTCGCGGTCGAGCCGGTGAACCAGTTCGAGGAAGCGGGCTTCCGGCCGCGCGGCACGCAGCTGTTCGATGACGCCGAAGCTGACGCCTGAACCGCCGTGGACGGCCACGCCGGCCGGCTTGTCGATGACGAGTAGTGCATCGTCCTCGTACACGATGGGGAATTCGGCACGCGGTACGGCTCGCGCAGCCGATTCATCGCGCACGGCGGTGCGCACCGGCGGCACGCGCACGTTGTCGCCCAGTGCGAGCCGGTAGCTTGCATCGATGCGGCCTTTGTTCACCCTAACCTCACCCGAACGCAGGATGCGGTATACATGGCTTTTGGGCACGCCCTTGAGGATCTTGACCAGCCAGTTGTCGATTCTCTGGCCGGCGTCGTGGTCGTCGATGGTAATGAAGGAGACGGAGTCTTTGCTCGGGGCTGTCATATTGCTTATACTTGGTCGCGCTTGGCTGGCATGCACGCTGTGCGGCCGACGAGCGATCCGAACGCCCGGAAGTCTTTGACGTAACGAATTTCGCCTGCCTGGCGGATCTTACCGGTGCGCAGCCGGCGGTGTGAAACCACATCGACCTGACGCTGCGTCCGATGCGGGCGGCGAACGGTTATCTCGCTCACCGAAAAGCAGCGATGGTAATGCATTTACGCGCACGACGCACTTATACGGTTCCTGCTTCCTGATGCCCTAGCCAGTCAGGAAGCTCAGCAGCAAAGTTTGACCCGACATGATCCATTCCCAACCTTTCCGTCCGCGACAGGCTGCGGCCAGCGCCGACGGGTTTTCGCGCAAGACGCGATGTTCAAAGGGATCGTGCCCCGCAGAAGCCGGCTAAATAGCACTTCGATTCCGTTCTTTGTTTCTGAGGCTTCTCTCGGTCAGCGCCTGTCGCCATTCACATGGCGGCAGGCGGTCAAATACTTGTTGCATTCCCGTGCGTTGTGCCGCGCTGGGAACAATACGCAATGAAACGCATGCTGTTTAACGCGACGCAGGCCGAAGAGCTGCGCGTCGCCATCGTCGACGGGCAAAAGCTCGTCGACCTCGACATCGAAACCGTCGGCAAGGAGCAGCGCAAGGGCAACATCTATAAGGGCATCATCACCCGTATCGAGCCCTCCCTTGAAGCCTGCTTCGTCGACTACGGCACCGATCGCCACGGCTTTCTGCCGTTCAAGGAAGTCTCCCGCACCTATTTCCAGAATTACGAAGGTGGTCGCCCCCGCATCCAGGATGTGCTGAAGGAAGGCATGGCCCTGATCGTCCAGGTTGAAAAGGACGAACGCGGCAACAAGGGTGCCGCACTGACCACCTACGTCAGCCTCGCCGGCCGCTATCTTGTGCTGATGCCGAACAATCCGCGCGGTGGCGGCGTGTCGCGCCGCATCGAGGGCGAGGAGCGCAACGAGCTGCGCGAGCTGATGGCGCAGCTGGAAACCCCGCAAGGCATGAGCCTGATCGCCCGTACCGCCGGTATCGGTCGCAACCAGGAAGAGCTGCAGTGGGATCTGAACTACCTGCTGCAACTGTGGACCGCGGTCGAAAGCGCCGCCGGGGCCCAGAATGCGCCATTCCTGATTTTCCAGGAAGGCAGCCTCGTCATCCGCGCCATCCGCGACTACTTCCAGCCGGAAATCGGCGAAATTCTGATCGACACGGAAGAAATCTGCGATCAGGCCCGCCAGTTCATGAGCCACGTCATGCCGGGCAACGTCAACCGGGTCAAGCTGTACAAGGACGACGTGCCGCTGTTCTCGCGCTTCCAGATCGAGCACCAGATCGAGACCGCGTATTCCCGCGCCGTCACGCTGCCGTCCGGCGGGGCCATTGTCATCGACCACACCGAAGCGCTGGTGTCGATCGACGTGAACTCGGCTCGCGCCACCAAGGGCGCGGACATCGAGACCACCGCGCTCAACACCAACGTCGAAGCGGCCGATGAAATCGCCCGCCAGCTGCGCCTGCGTGACCTCGGTGGCCTGATCGTCATCGACTTCATCGACATGGAAAACCCGAAGAACCAGCGCGAAGTCGAAAACCGCCTCAAGGATGCGCTGCGCGCAGATCGCGCCCGGGTACAGATGGGCAAGCTGTCGCGTTTCGGCCTGCTGGAATTGTCGCGTCAACGCCTGCAGCCGAGCCTGGGTGAAACCAGCCACATGCCGTGCCCGCGCTGCCATGGCACCGGCTTTATCCGCGGCACCGAATCGTCCGCTTTGCACATCCTGCGCATTCTCACCGAGGAAGCGATGAAGGAAAATACCGGCGCCGTGCATGCCCAGGTTCCGGTCGACGTCGCCACCTTCCTGCTCAACGAGAAGCGCGCTGACCTGTTCGGGATCGAAGCCCGTCTCAAGGTTGGCGTGGTGCTGATTCCCAACATTCATCTCGAAACCCCGCACTACCATATCGAGCGCGTGCGTCGCGACGACTTGCCGGAAGAGGAAGGCGTGCTGCCGAGCTACCGCATGGTCGAGGCCCCGGCCGAGGATGCGATGGAGGCTTATCTGCAGGAGCGTACCAAGCCGGAACGCCAGCAGGCCGCCGTCAAGGGGATTACCCCCCAGCAGCCCGCGCCGGTTTCCGCGCGCGACCAGCAGCCTGCCGCTCCTGCACCTGTCGCCCGGCCGGCGGCTGCGCCGCAGCCCGGCCTGATTGATCGCATCATCGGCTGGTTCCGCGGAGCACCGAGTGCGCCGGTTGCGGCAACGCCGGTCGCCAAGCCGGTGGAAGCGCCGGCGACGAACGGTGCGCGTCAGGGAAG
>JASLDQ010000329.1 GCA_030151505.1 Chromobacteriaceae bacterium | reverse complement strand
AAGCGGCCGGGCTGGTCCAGCTGAAGGGGCACCGTTCGGTCGGCGGCATGCGCGCGTCGATCTACAACGCCATGCCGGTCGAAGGCGTGAAGGCGCTGGTCAGGTTCATGCTCGAATTCGCTAAGCAACACGGCTGAGAGACCCGCACATGCTGACCCCATCCCTGCTTGCCCAGCTCGACGAGCTGTCCGCATTTGGCGCGGACAACGACGCCGCAATCGCCGAGCGTCCGCGCCGGATGCTCAACATCACGCCGGAGACTGGCCGCTTTCTGTACCAGCTGGTTCGCCACGGTGGTGCGCGCGAGGTGCTTGAAATCGGCACGTCCAACGGCTACTCCACCCTGTGGCTGGCGGCGGCGCTGGCCGGGCAGGGCGGACGCGTCACCACGCTGGACTGCAACCCGGCCAAACTCGAGCTCGCGCGGGCCAACTTCGACCGGGCCGGCTTGGCCGGCGTCATCGACGCCCGGTCGGCCGATGCGGCGGCCTGTCTGCGCGAAGCCGCCGACTCCACCTACGACCTGATCTTCCTCGATGCCGACCGCAGCCAGTACCAGGCGTACTGGCCGGACCTGTTCCGCACGTTGCGCGCGGGCGGGCTGATCGTGGTCGACAACGCCACATCCCACGCCGACGAGTGTGCCGGATTTTTCGCGCAGGCCCGCGCCACCGCCGGGGCCGTCTGCGAATGCCTGCCGCTCGGCAACGGCGAATTCCTGATCCTGAAAGAGTAATCCCACCGTGTCCGACGAACTGCTGAAGCAGCACCGCGATGCGATCGACACGATCGACGAGCAGGTCCTGCAACTCCTCAACCAGCGCGCGGCCCATGCCCGCTCCATCGGTGAAATCAAGGGCGGCGGCGTCATCTACCGCCCCGAGCGCGAAGCGCAGGTGCTGCGCCGTATCAAGGACATCAATCCGGGGCCGTTGTCGGGCGAGTCGGTCGCCCGCCTGTTCCGCGAAATCATGTCGGAATGCCTCGCGCTGGAAAAACCGCTGTCCATTGCCTATCTCGGACCGGAGGGCACGTTCAGCCAGGCCGCGGCGCGCAAGCATTTCGGCCATGCCGCCAATACCATCGCCTGCGGCTCGATTGACGAGGCTTTTCGCGCGGTCGAATCGCGCGCGCTCGACTATGTGGTCGCGCCGGTCGAGAACAGTACCGAGGGCGCGGTTGGCCGCACGCTGGACCTGATGGTGTCGTCGCCGCTGAAAATCTGTGGTGAAGTGGTGCTGCGCATCCACCATCACCTGCTGCGCAAGAATCCGGACGCGCCGCCGCCGCGCAAGGTGTATTCGCATGCGCAATCGCTGGCCCAGTGCCACGAATGGCTCAACCGTTTCCTGCCGGACGCCGAGCGCGTGTCGGTGGCCAGCAACGCCGAAGCCGCGCGGCTGGCCAGCGAGGACGAGACCGTGGCCGCCATCGCCGGCGAGGCGGCGGCCGAGCGCTACGCGCTCGCCCGCATCGCCAGCAACATCGAGGACGAACCCAACAACACCACCCGTTTCCTGGTGCTGGGGCATCAGGCCTGCGTGCCGTCCGGCGGCGCCGACAAGACCTCGGTCGTCTGTTCGGCACAGAACAAGCCGGGCGCCGTGCACAGCCTGCTGGAACCGATTGCCGCCGCCGGCGTGAGCATGACCAAGTTTGAATCGCGCCCGTCGCGGACCGGCCTGTGGGAGTACGTCTTCTTCATCGACCTGATCGGTCATGAGACCGACGCAAACGTGGCGACGGCGCTGGAACAGCTGCGCGAGCGGGCCGCGTTCGTGAAGGTGATCGGCTCTTACCCGGCCGCTGTGCTTTGAAGGACTGAGAAAGATGAAAACGCTCTGTGTATTTTGCGGCTCCAACTACGGCAGCAAGCCGGACTACGAGCTGGCCGCGCTGACGCTGGGGCAGGAACTGGCCCGGCGCGACATCACGCTGGTCTACGGCGGCGGCAAGGTCGGCCTGATGGGCGCGGTCGCCGATGCCGTGATCAAGGCCGGCGGCAAGGCGATCGGGGTGATTCCGGAGTTTCTGCAGCTCAAGGAACTGGCACACCACGACCTGACCGAGCTGCACGTGGTCGACTCGATGCACTCCCGCAAGAAGATGATGTCCGACCTGTCAGACGGCTTCATCGCCATGCCGGGCGGTTTCGGCACCTTCGAGGAACTGTTCGAGGTGCTGACCTGGTCGCAGCTGGGCATGCACCAGAAGCCGATCGGCCTGTTGAACGTCGCCGGCTTTTACGACCCGCTCGTCACGCTGGCGCAGCACACCGTGGCGCAGGGCTTCGTGCGGGAGCAGAATCTCAGCCTGTTCATCGACGACGCGGCGCCAGCCGCCCTGCTGGATCGCATGTGCGACTGGAAGCCAGTCACGGTGACCAAGTGGCTGGAACAAAAAGCGGTCTGATGCGGTTTCGACAGGCAAAAGGGTGAATCTTCACCCTTTTTTCTTGCCCGGTTCCGGGCCGGAATGCCGAAGCCGACACCCGCCGTCCCCGGCATAAAGTGCGCTGCCCCTGACCTGTTCCCGCTCGTCATTTGGCATGCCAGGGCCTGCGCCGGGCCGATTCACGATAGCAAGGAGCGTAACTATGTCCGATCAACTCCCCGTTGCCGTTGTCCTGTCCGGTTGCGGCGTCAACGACGGCGCCGAGATCACCGAAGCCGTCGGCGTGCTGATCGCGCTGACCGAGGCCGGTCTGCCGTATGCGTGCTTTGCGCCGGACCGGGCGCAATACCATGTGGTCGATCACGCCAGAGGCGTACCGGCGGACGAGTCGCGCAATATTCTGGTCGAAGCGGCCCGCATCGCGCGCGGCAAGATCGCACCGCTGGCGCAGCTCGACGCCGCCGGCCATGCCGCCGTGGTGTTTCCGGGCGGCTTTGGCGCGGCCAAGAACCTGACCACCTTCATCGACGATGGCGACAAGGCCAGTCTGCCGGACGATGTCGCCCGGGTGGCACGCGATTTCATCGCCGCCGGCAAGCCGCTCGTGGCGTTGTGCGCTGCCCCGCTGGTGCTGGGGCTGGCCGCCCGCGATGCCGGGATCCGCGGTGCGAAGCTGACCTTTGGCGCCGACGACGGCAATGCGCTGGTCAAGGCGCTGGCCGCTTGGGGGCAAACCCATGTCGAACAGCCGATCGATGTGGCTTGCGTCGATGCCGAGCATCGTTTCATCACGGCGGCCGCCTATATGTACGGCGAAGCCGATCCGGCGCAGGTGTTCAGTTCCTGCCGCGCGGCGGTGGCGGCGCTGAAGGACATGCTGGCTGAGTAAACTGGAGGCCTCTGCCGCTTAAGCGGGCAGGGGCTGTTTGGGATTTGGGGCTGCCCAAAACCTCCCCGCATGGCCACGCCGTCTTGCCGCGCCATGCACGGCCCGCGGCTACCGCGACGGGGGAGGGCGGTTCCACAGAATGGATTTTCCATGATTATCGTGATGCAGGGCGGTGCGACGACCGCCGCAATTGATGCCGTTGTCAACAAGATCCGCGAAGCCGGACTGACCGAGCACGTCTCGCGCGGGGACGAGCGCACCATCATCGGCGCCATCGGCGACGAGCGGGTGCTGGATCCGCGCATGTTCGAGCTGATGGCCGGGGTGGAGCGGGCGATGAATGTGGTGAAGCCCTACCGCATTGTCTCGCGCGAAACCCGGGCGGACGATACCGTGGTCAGCATCCGTGGGATCAAGATCGGCGGCACCCAGATACAGGTGATCGCCGGGCCGTGTTCGGTGGAAACACCGGAGCAGATGGCGGCGAGCGCCGCCGCCGTGGTCGCCGCAGGTTGCCGGATGATGCGCGGCGGCGCGTTCAAGCCGCGCACCAGCCCGTATGCCTTCCAGGGGCTGGGCGTTGAAGGGCTGGAATACTTGCAGGCGGCCGCACGGCCGCACCATCTGCCGGTCGTGACCGAGCTGATGGATGTGCGCATGCTCGACACCTTCCTCGAATACGACGTCGACGTGATCCAGATCGGCGCGCGCAACATGCAGAACTTCGATTTGCTGAAAGAGGTCGGCCGGGTCAACAAGCCGGTCATTCTCAAGCGCGGTCTGTCCGCCACCATCAGCGAGTGGCTGATGGCGGCCGAGTACATTGCCGCTGGCGGAAACCACAACATCATTTTCTGTGAGCGTGGCATTCGGACCTTTGAAACCGCCTACCGCAACGTGCTGGACGTGACCGCCATCCCGGTGCTCAAGCGCGAAACCCACCTGCCGGTTATCGTCGACCCGAGCCACGCCGGCGGCAAGGCGTGGATGGTGCCGGCGCTGGCGCGCGCGGCGGTGGCCGCCGGGGCCGACGGCCTGCTGGTCGAAATGCACCCGAGCCCGTGCGATGCCTGGTGCGATGCCGACCAGGCGCTGACGCCGGACGAACTTAACGCGCTGATGGCATCGCTGCGGCTGGTGGCGCAGGCGGTCGGGCGCGAGCTGTAGACCCGGCCTGCAAGGCGGGGAAAGGCAGTATCCATCATCAACGCAAAGGCCGGACTGCCGGCCCGCCAATCCCGCGCAAGAATGCGTGCAGTCGACGGACCGGGCGAGGGCAGTTGCAGGAGCCGTACTTCCGGGACGCGCTGGATGGCGCTACCGGTAGCAGGGGCTGACGTGCCGGCTCTCGGCATTTGGCCTTTTTGTCCTGGGCAAGAGGAGTGATGAAGATGAAGCACAACCCCGTTGGCTGGTTTGAAATCTATGTGGACGATATCGCCCGCGCGAAGTCTTTTTACGAGTCCGTTTTTCAGCTCAAACTGGAAAAATTGAACAGCCCGGAACTGGACATGTGGGCGTTCCCGATGGAGATGGAACGCTGGGGCGCGGGCGGAGCCCTGGTCAAGATGGACGGCTGTTCCGCCGGGGGCAACAGCACTCTGGTTTATTTCAGTTGCGAGGATTGTGCCGTCGAGGAGGCCCGTGCCGCACAGGCCGGAGGACGCGTCCAGCGCAAGAAGATGTCCATCGGTGAGTACGGCTTCATTTCCTTGATCGTCGATACCGAAGGCAATTTGCTCGGTCTGCATTCGATGCAATAAATATCCGCAATTCAAGGCGCGCAGTCCGGCGGACGGCGTACGCGCCTTGTTTTCTCCGCGGACAAACGGCGGCACCCTGCCGTGGTCATGCCGCCACGACCATTCGGGGGGCTCAGGACCAGCGGGGACGTATCGCCTGATGGTCTGTGCGGAAGCGGGATTGCAATGCTGGCCCGATTGCCGGCTTACAATGACATGAAGACAACAAAAAATCGCCAAAAAGGGAGAGCGTCATGGCAGAGAACATCCACGTCCACCTGACTCAGAAAGAGGGCTATCAGTTCATGGTCGATTTCGGCGAGGGCTTTGCCCAGCTGCTGGCCGATGAACCCTCTCCCGTCGGCCATGACAAGGGGCCCGCCCCCAGCCACATGCTGGTGGCCGCTGCCGCCAATTGCCTGGCGGCCAGCCTGTTCTTTGCCATGCAGAAATACAGGCAGAACGCCGGCAGAATCACGGCCGATGCCACCTGCACCATCGGGCGCAATGCCGAGAACCGCCAGCGGGTGACGGGCATCGACGTGACGCTGAATCTGGGCGAGCAGGCCGATCGCATCGAACATCTCGACCGCATCCTCGGCCAGTTCGAGCCCTTTTGCACCGTGTCGCAGAGCATCGAAGCCGGCGTGCCGATCAAGGTGACGGTCAAGGACATGGCCGGGCAGGTACTGAAAGGCGCCTAGCCTTCCGTCATGCCGCCGCCGAAACAGCCGTGGCAAGCAAAAAGCCCAACATCAAGCGTTGGGCTTTTTTGTCCGCCGGTTGCGTCTGAGTCAAGCGGGGCGAGGGATGGCTGGCCCACCCATCGGCGAGGCCGGCGCATGGTTCAGAAGAATACCGTGCGGGCGCCGTCGAAGCGCGAGGCAAAGTAGCTGCTGTTGAGGCTTTCGATCCGGATGGTGCTGTTGGTGCGCGGGGCGTGGACGAACTTGCCATCGCCGATGTAGATGCCCATATGGGAATACGGCCGGTTCATCGTATTGAAGAACACCATGTCGCCGGCCTGCAGGCGCGTGCGGTCAATGGAGCGGGTACGGTCTGCGATTTCGCGCGCGCTGCGTGGCAGCTGTACGCCGATGGCGTTCTGGTAGATGAAGCCGGCCATGCCGGAGCAGTCGAGCCCGGCCTCCGGATTGGTGCCGCCGAACTGGTAGCCGACATCCAGAAGCCCCAGTGCGTACATCACGATTTCGCGGCCGTCGCCGCTGGCCTGGATGTTGGCGAGGCTCTGGCCGGTGCGCGGCTTGGAGGTTTTGGCGCTGGCGATTTTTCTCGGCGGCGTCGGGGTCGAGCAAGCCGCGAGCAAGCCGGCGATCAGTCCGAGTACAACAATCCGTTTCATCCGTCTGCGCGGGAGACACCGGCCATTCATGCCGGTGAGGGATAGCGCGGCGCTCGCAAACGCCCTGTGTCCCGCTGCTCCTTTCTTGCAAAGCCATCCTTGATACAAACTGAATCGCACCCCGGCGGGTGCATCGCCTGGGGCCAGCCCGGATCCGGGCGGGGCGTGCCGGGGCCGGATAAATCTTACTGCATGATCAGTGCCGAGCGGCAGTGGCAAATGGCATGGCCGAGCCTGGTTCAGGCTTGTGGCGGCCGGATGGGAACGGCCAGCTTGTCGGATTCGTGCGTCTGGTAGCGATGCAGGTGGCTGATCAGTTTCTCGTTGAGAACATGATCGGCAGCCAGCAGCAGCATGCCGCCCTTGCTGAGCAGGTCACGCGCCAGCACCATGCCGGCGCGCAGATCGGTGACGGAGAGCAGGTTTTCTTCCGGCCTGACATCCTGGGCTTGCGCCTGCAAGGCCTGCAGCGCCTCGACCACGGCCGGATCGTAGTGTTCTCCGGCGTTGAGGACGATCTGGGCCAGCGCTTCTTCGCGGCCAAGGCTGCGGGGCACCAGAATGCCCGCCTGCAGGGCGTCGAAATCGTTGGCGACGGCCAGGATGCGCGCCCCCAGCGGGATCGCCTCGCCTCTGAGCTTGTCGGGGTAGCCTTGTCCGTTCCATTTTTCATGATGGTGGCGGATCAGGCTGGCCGCTGTGTGCAGCTCGTCCAGCGGCATCATGGCCTGTTGCCCGGTTTTAGCGTGCTCGCGGTATCGGGCCAGTTCCTGCGCATTGAGGTGGGAAAGCGGCTTTTGCAGCAGGGTGTCCGGCAGGCCGATCTTGCCGATGTCGTGGAGCAGGCTGGCCAGCATGATGTCCTGGGTCTCCGCCGCCGTCAGCCCCATGTGACGGGCGATGGTCTTGGCCAGTTCCGCCACGCGGCGCGAGTGCCCTGCAATCTGGCTTGCGCGCAGCTCGGTCAGCTGGGTAAAGACCTTGATCGCGGTAAGAAAATTGCGCCGGATATGGGCATTGGCGTCGCGCAGCTCGGCCGTGCGCTGCTCGACCTTCTGTTCCAGCGTGGCGTTGAGGGCTTGCAGTTCCTGGTTGCGCTGGCGTATTTCTTCTTCCAGCCGGGCCTTGTCCTGCTGCAGTCGCAAGCGGGCGAAAACGTCCTGCAGCAGGAACAGGAACTGCTGGTCATCCCACGGTTTGTCGAGGTAGCGGTAGATCTGCCCGCGATTGATGGCGGCGATGGTCGCGCCGATGTCGGCATAACCGGTCAGTAGGATGCGGACGGTATCTGGCCACTGCTGGCAGATGCGTTCCAGCAGGGTGGCGCCGTCCATCTCCGGCATGCGCATGTCGGAGATGACGATATGCACGGCGTGCTGCTGCATCAGTTCCAGCGCCCGGGAGCCGCTGCCCGCCGTCAGGACTGCCGCGCCCAAGGGGCGGAACAGGCGTTTAAGCGAGGAGAGGATGTTTTCTTCGTCGTCGACACACAGGATGGTAAAGCCGTTCCCGGGGCGGGAGAGGTTCTCGTCAGTCATGCAGCGCTCCAGCATCAATCAGGCCAAATGTTCCTGCCCGGCAGTGCGCCGGGCCGGGTTATGATAAGTGAATTCAAGATTGCCGACACTGGCCGTTTCCATGCCGGTCATGCTGTCCGGCGATACTTCTTCTTCGTTTTCGGGAACACAGGTCTTGCCTATGGAAGCCATGATCCGCACGGCACAGTCCGGCGCCTGCGATGTGGAACAGGCCGTTCGGGAGCTGCATGCCGGCCTTGTCCAGCCTGACATCGCGCTGGTGCTGTTCTTCTGCGCCGGCGACTACGATCTGGACCGCCTGGCCGCGGCAATGCAGTCCGCTTTTGCCGGCGTTACCGTCGTCGGCTGCACCAGCGCCGGAGAGATCGGTCCGGCCGGCTATCTCGAACACAGCCTGGCCGGCGTGAGCTTTCCTGCGGGCTGTTGCAGTGCCGTGGTCGGCCAGCTGGAGGACCTGCAGCAATTCAATCCCGAACACGGCCTGTCGATGGTCGATGACCTGCTGCAGCAGCAGGGGGCCGCCAGAGCGGATGCGCGGGCCGACAACAGCTTCGCCCTGCTGTTGATCGACGGCCTGTCGATTCGCGAAGAACAGGTTGCCCGCGCGGTACAGCGAGGCTTGGGGAATATCCCGCTGGTGGGCGGCTCTGCGGCCGATGGGCTGCGCTTTTCCCGCACCCGGGTTTACTACGACGGCGCGTTTCACGATGACAGCGCCGTGTTGGTGCTGATCTCCACCTGTTTTCCCTTTACGCCGTTCAAGACCCAGCATGTCGAGGCGACCGATACCCGCATGGTGGTGACCCGCGCCGATGCCTCCCGCCGCATCGTGTATGAAATCAACGGCCGGCGGGCGGTGGATGAGTACGCCCGTCTGATCGGCGGCGACATTGCGGACCTCGACACGGTTCAGTTTGCCGAAACGCCGCTGGCGGTGTTGATCGACGGGAAGGAGTACGTGAGGTCGATCCGCCAGGCCAATCCGGACGGCAGCCTGACGCTGTATTGCGCCATCGATCAGGGCGTGGTGTTGCGCGTGGCACACAGCACCAACCTGCTGGACAATCTCGAGCAACTGTTCTCCGAGGTCCACGAGGTGGTCGGTCCCTTGCAGGTCGTGCTGGCATGCGATTGCATCCTGCGCAATATTGAACTGGACCGGAAGGGACTCAAGGCACAGGCCGGCGCCGTGTTCAGCCGCAATCGGGCGGTCGGTTTCAGCACCTACGGCGAGCAGTTCGGGCGGGCGCACGTCAATCAGACGCTGACCGGCATTGCAATCGGCTGGGGAGACAAGGCATGACGACGACGGTCCGGATGTCCGGCGAGAGCCTGCATGAGGTGCAGGCCGAAATCGACCGGCTCCAGAAAATCATCCTCGTACTGATGGACTGGGCCGAGCAGCGGACCTCGGCCAATGCCTCCGATTTCACCCATTTCCAGCTGGACGTGATGCTGGAAGAACAGATTCGTCGCCGCACCCGGCAGCTGGAAGACACTCTGCGGGAAAACAGCAAAATCCGGCATTCGCTGCAGCAGGCGCTCGACCGAATGGAGGCGCAGATCGCCAGGCGCCGCCAAACCCAGGCCGCCCTGGAGCACGAAAAAGAAGAGCAAAGAATCCTGATCGGCAAGCTGGAAGAGGCGCACAACCAGTTGCTGCAATCGGAAAAGCTGGCCGCAATCGGCCAGCTGGCCGCCGGCGTCGCGCACGAGGTCAACAACCCCATCGGTTTCGTCAATTCGAACCTTGGCACGCTGGGCGGCTATGTGGACGATCTGCTGGGACTGATCGATGCCTACGAAGCCATAGAACCCGGGCTCGCGCTGGCGCCGGAGCAGGCCGAGCGACTGCGGGCCGCCAAGATGCAGGCCGACCTCGATTTCATGCGCGACGATGTCCGCAACCTGATCGCGGAATCGATCGAAGGAACCAGCCGGGTACGCCACATCGTACAGAGCCTGCGCGACTTCTCCCGCATGGGCGACGTTCAGTGGCAGCAGGCCGATCTGCATGCCGGGCTGGAAAGCACCCTCAACATGGCCCGCAACGAGATCAAGTACAAGGCGGAAGTCGAACGCGATTACGGCGAATTGCCGCTGGTGGAATGCATCCCGGCCCAGATCAATCAGGTGTTCCTGAACCTGCTGGTCAACGCGGCCCAGTCGATCGAGGGGCAGGGCCGTATCACCCTGCGAACCCGTCAGGTGGGACAGGAGGTCTGCATCACGATAGTCGACACCGGTCGAGGCATCCCTGAATCCCTCCGTACCCGCATCTTCGAACCCTTCTTCACCACCAAGACGGTGGGGCAGGGAACCGGGCTCGGCCTGTCGATCTCCTACGGCATCATCCAGAAGCACGGCGGGCGGATCGCGGTCGAGAGCGAGGTCGGCAAGGGCAGCTCCTTCACAATCTGGCTGCCGCTGGCTCGTCCGGTGGCGGCGTAGAGGCAAACGCAGCCGGTCTGATCCCACACAACGGCAGCCCGACATGACAATGCCCGCATCACAAGGTGCGGGCATTGTCATGTCGGGCTGGTGTCGCTCGGGTCTTGTCCGACGGCGGCAACCTGAACCCCGGCAGCCGTCATCCGGATTTTTGGCCGCGTCGCACCGGAATACGAGGGACGCGAGCAAGCCAGAGCGCCTCGGTGCTCCGTATCGGGCGGCTTACCCCTGTTTTCCTTCCAGCTCTTCCCAGCGCGCCAGCTTGTCCAGCAGCAACTCGTCGATCGCCTCGATGCGGGTTTGCTAGCCCTGCGCGTCTTGCGGCGCATCGCGCCAGACGTTCGGGTCGAGCAGCTTCTGGTTCAGGTCGGCCTGCTCGGTTTCCAGCGCGGCGATTTCGTCCGGCAGGCGCTCCAGCTCGCGGGTTTCGTTGTACGACAGTTTGGCGCGGCTCTTGGCTCGCTCGGCCTTGGCCTCCGTCTTGGCCGCCGGCGCAGGCTTGCTCTCCACCGGTTCGCGCAGCGCCGCCATGCGGGCCCGGGCGTCGACCCAGTCGCTGTAGCCGCCCGGATATTCCATGAGCTTGCCGTCGCCCTCGAAGGCGATTACCTGCGTGACCACGTTGTCCAGAAACGCCCGGTCGTGGCTGACCACGAAAACGGTGCCCTTGTAGTCGTCCAGCAGTTGCTCCAGCAGCTCCAGCGTATCGATGTCCAGGTCGTTGGTCGGTTCGTCCAGCACCAGCACGTTGGCGGGCCGGGTGAACAGCTTGGCCAGCAAGAGGCGGTTGCGCTCGCCGCCCGACAGCGAACGCACCGGGCTCTTGGCCCGCGCCGGCGAGAACAGGAAGTCCTCCAGATAGCTCATCACGTGCTTCTTCTGCCCGCCGATCTCGATGAAATCCTTGCCCTCGCCGATCACGTCGACGATGGCCATGTCCTCGTCCAGCTGCTCGCGGAACTGGTCGAAGTAGGCGATTTCGAGCTTGGTGCCCTGGCGCACGGTGCCGCTGTCCGGCTGCAGTTCGCCGAGGATCAGTTTCAGCAGGGTGGTCTTGCCGATGCCGTTGGGGCCGATCAGGCCGATTTTGTCGCCGCGCAGAATGCGGGTGGTGAAGTCCCGCACCAGCACGCGGCCGTTGTAGCCCTTGC
>JASLDQ010000212.1 GCA_030151505.1 Chromobacteriaceae bacterium | reverse complement strand
GTCGACGATGGCGACCTGTTTGAGCAGCACGCCGGAGGCGCGCAACCGAGCGATGCGCCGCTGGCAGGTCGCCACCGACAGGTGGACTTTTTCCGCCAGTTCGCTCAGCGGAATGGTGCAGTCTTCCTGCAGGACCTTGAGGATCAGGAAATCGTGCCGGTCGGGCTGAAAAGTGCTCATGGGGATTGCTGTAGCCGTTTTTTCATTTTTGATTATAAAACGATAAATTTTCCCGGATTGGTCGTGTTTATCGGGATTTCATTTCGTTGCGGCTCTCTATAGTGGCGGCCCTTTATCCGTTTGATGATCCGGAGCGAGTGTGTCCAAGGGTGTCGTGCTGTCGGTGTTCGCCTCGTTCCTGTTCGGGGCGATGTACTTCTATACCACTTTGCTGGCACCGCTCGACGGCGAGCAGGTGTTCAGCTGGCGCATGTTGCTGACCCTGCCGTTTTTGACGGCCTTCATGCTTCATAGCGGTGACTGGCGGCATGTCCGCGGCCTCGGCCGGCGCCTGCGGCAGACACCCTGGCTTGCGCCGGCGCTGGTGGCGTCGGCCGCGCTGGTCGGGGTGCAGCAATGGCTGTTCATGTGGGCGCCGCTGCACGGCCGCGGGCTGCAGGTCTCTCTGGGCTACTTCCTGTTGCCGTTGACGATGATTTTGGCGGGGCGGTTGGTGTTCCGGGAGCGTCTGAGTCGCCTGCAGGGCGTGGCGGCGGGGTGCGCGGCGCTGGGCGTACTCAACGAGCTGGTCCGGCTGGGCAGCTTCTCGTGGGAGGCACTGCTGGTGGCGCTGGGCTACCCGCTGTACTTCATCCTGCGGCGCAAGCTGCGCACCGACCACCTCGGCGGCCTGTGGTGCGACATGCTGCTGCTGTTGCCGGTAGCCCTGTATTTCATCGGGGGGCCTGGGCTGCCGCTGGCGGAGCTGGCCCGTCATGCCCAACTGTTCGTCCTGCTGCCCTTGCTCGGGGCGATGTGCGCGCTGGCGCTGATTGCCTATGTGCTGGCCAGCCGGCTGCTGTCGTTCAGCCTGTTCGGCCTGCTGGGGTATGTTGAGCCGGTGTTGCTGGTGCTGGTGGCGTTGCTGCTCGGCGAGACGATCAGGCCGGGCGAATGGCTGACCTACATCCCGATCTGGCTGGCGGTGGGGGTACTGGTGCTGGAAGGCGGCCTGCATCTGCTCAAGCGGCAGCGGGTCCGGCGGGCGGCCTGAGCCGCCAAAACAAAAGCGCCGCCACCCTTGCAGGGCTGGCGGCGCGGGAGCGACCGGTGATGGACCGGGTCACTTCAGACGCATGTCGTTGACCACGTTCTTCACGCCCGGGACTTCGCCGGCGATCACGCCGGCTTCGAACATCTGGGTCGGGTCGTTCATTTCACCTTCGATGCGCACGTCGCCCTTGGCGCTGCTTACCGTCAGGTTCAGCCCGCTCAGAGCCGGTGCGGCGGTCAGGGCGGTCTTGACTGCGCTGGCGAGCGCCGCGTCGTCGCTGGCTTGATCGGCGCGGGCGGTATTGGCGCCCAGCAGGGAACCGGTCAGCAGCAGCATCGCGATGGCGGGGTGGAAAATAAACGGTTTCATCCGGGTCTCCAAACTTGAACACGACATATAGGGTGGGAATGACGTGACAGGTCGGGCCCAGCCTCCCCGTCATCCACGCCGATGGTAATCGGCCAGTATTACAAGCATGTTGCTGCTCGCTGGCGGCATGCTGCCGGCGTGAACGAGGAGGGGTCGAGACCGGAGCTCCGTGTCAGGGAGCCGGATTGGGCTGGCGGACGTGGATGGCCTCGATCTCAGCCAGTACCTCGGCCGACAGCGTGACAGCGGTGCTGTCCAGGTTCTCGCGCAGCTGTTCCTGCGTGGTGGCGCCGATGATGTTGCTGGTGACAAAAGGCCGGCTGTTGACGTAGGCCAGCGCCAGTTGCGCCGGAGACAGTCCGTGGCGGCGGGCCAGCTCGACATAGGCGGTCGCGGCGGCTTCGGCCTGCGGATTGGTGTAGCGGGTAAAGCGGCTGAACAGGGTGAGCCGGCCTGCGGGCGGCTGCGCGCCGTTCAGGTACTTGCCGCTCAACACGCCGAAGGCCAGCGGCGAGTAGGCTAGCAAGCCGATTTTGTCGCGGTGGCTGAACTCGGCCAGACCGATTTCGAAGCTGCGGTTGAGCAGGCTGTATGGATTCTGGATGCTGACGATGCGCGGCAGGCCAAGCCGGTCGGCGGCGGCGATGAAGCGCGACAGGCCCCAGGGCGTTTCGTTGGAAACGCCAATGTGGCGGATCTTGCCGGCATCGACGAAGTCCTTGAGCACCGCCAGCGTTTCCTCAACCGGCACGGTGAATTCGTCCTCGATCCACGGGTAGTTGAGCTGGCCGAAGGTATTGGTACTGCGGTCGGGCCAGTGCAGCTGGTAGAGGTCGACGTAGTCGGTCTGCAGGCGCTTGAGGCTGGCGTCGAGCGCATCGCTCAGGCCCTTGCGGTCGAAGTGGTTTTCGCCGCCCCTGACATGGCGCGGATTGTGTGGCATGCGTGCCGGGCCGGTGGCCTTGGTGGCGATCAGCACCTTGTCGCGCTGCCCCGATCTGGCCAACCAGTTGCCGAGGATGCGCTCGGTCGAGCCCTGGGTTTCGGGCTTGGGCGGTACCGGGTACATTTCGGCCGCGTCGATCAGGTTGACGCCGCGGTCCAGCGCCAGCGCGATCTGTTCGTGCGCTTCGGCTTCGGTGTTCTGCTCGCCCCAGGTCATGGTGCCCAGCGTGATCTGGCTGACCTGGATGTCGGTGTGGCCCAGTGTGCGGTATTGCATGATGCATCCTTCGGTATCGGGTTGAGTGCGACGTCGAGCCGCCGGCAAATAATCCCTGCGGCCTCCGATCGTGCCCGTGCCTGCGGGGGGCGGCTGGCGCGGTCCGCTTTGGTCGACGATGCCAGGCGGGGCAGATCTGCGTGACTGACGGATTTTAATATATCGAAAAGAAATTTATTTTTCTTTTTTAAGTCTTTTTAAGACTATAAAGAGGTGTTAGCGTACAGGCTAATCAGCGTCATGGGACAAGCATAATGACCAAAAATTTCGACATCGTCATCCAGCCGGGCTGGCAGGACTCCGGCTCCCGGCACTGGCAAAGCCTGTGGCAGGCCATCCTGCCGCAAGCCCGGCGGGTGGCGCACGGCAACTGGAACGAGCCACAGCTCGACGTCTGGCTGTCCGGGCTGGACGCCACGCTCGACGCCGCCCGCCGCCCGGCGCTGGTGGTCGCCCACAGCCTCGGCTGCATCGCGGTGGCGCAGCACGTCGCGCACGGCGGCCGCCCGATCGCCGGGGCCCTGCTGGTGGCGCCGGCCGATGTCGAGCGAGCGGACGTCTCGCCGCTTCTGCGCGGCTTCGCTCCCGTGCCGCGCGCGCCGCTGCCTTTCCCAGTCATCGTCGTCGCCAGCACCGACGATCCCTATTGCCGGCCCGAGCAGGCGCAGGCTTTTGCCGATGCCTGGGGGGCGCAACTGGTCTGGATCGACCGGGCCGGCCACATCAACGCCGACTCCGGCTTCGGCGACTGGCCGCAGGGCCTGGCCCTGCTGGAGCAACTGGCGCATGCGGTCGAAGCGAAGGCGGTTACCGCGCACGGCTGACGCCAGGGCGGGCGGCAAGGTTCCGGTCGGCCGCCGCCGCCGCTACACTGCGGGCTGACTCCATCAATCAGAACCTTTCCCGCATGAGTACGCTGCACCAGCTCCAACCCGCACCGCTGTGGCGGCATTTCCAGACCCTGTGCGACTTTCCGCGTCCGTCCAAACGGGAAATTCCGCTGCGCGACCATCTGCGCGCCTGGGCCGGGGCCGGCGGCCTCGCCACCCGGCTGGACGCCGCCGGCAATCTGCTGATTTCCAAACCGGCCACCGCCGGCATGGAAGACCGGCCCACCGTCATCCTGCAAGGCCACCTCGACATGGTGGCTCAGGCCAACGCCGGCACCGATCACGACTTCGAACGCGACCCGATCCGCCTGCTGGTCGGCGACGACGGCTGGGTGCGCGCCGCCGGTACCACGCTCGGGGCCGACAACGGCATCGGCGTCGCCGCCGCGCTGGCGGTGCTGGAAAGCACCGACATTTCCCACCCGGCCATCGAGGCCCTGTTCACCCTCGACGAAGAAGCCGGGATGAGCGGCGCGCTCAACCTGTCGCCCGAGCTGTTGACCGGCTCCCTGCTGCTCAATCTCGACACCGAAGACTGGGGCGAGTTCTACGTCGGTTGCGCCGGCGGTGTGGACGTCACGGCCCGCCGCAGCGTGACGACGGAGGCCGCGCCAGCCCGTTGGCGGGCGCGCCGGATCGCGCTGACCGGTCTTCGGGGCGGCCATTCCGGCGTCGACATCCATCTGGAGCGGGGCAACGCCACCAAGCTGATGGCGCGGGTGCTGGCCGATCTGGCCGAACGGTGCGGCGCGCGGCTGGCGTCTCTGGAAGGTGGCACGCTGCGCAATGCCTTGCCGCGCGAAGCCTTTGCCGTCGTCGCCGTGCCGGCCGAGCACGACGGCCGGATGGCCGCCGCGCTCGACGAGTGGCAGGCCACCCTGCGCCATGAATTTGCCGGCGTGGACGACCAGCTCGCACTCGCGCTGACCGATGCCGTCGTCGACCGGGTGCTGGTCAAGGCCGACCAGCAGGCCGTGCTCGACGCGCTGCTGGCCTGTCCGCACGGCGTGGCGCACTGGAGCCGGCGCGTGCCGGGCGTGGTGGAAACTTCCAACAACCTGGGCGTGGTACGGGTCGGTCCGGACGGGTTTTCCGCCGTGCTGCTGGTGCGTTCCCTGCTCGACAGCGGCCTGACCGCGCTGGCGGAACAGGTCGAAGCGACGTTCCGGCTGGCCGGCTGCACGGTTCGGCGCGAAAACGGCTATCCCGGCTGGACGCCGAACCCGGACTCGCCGCTGCTGGCGCTCGGTCTCAAGGTCTACCGCGACCGGTACGGCGAGGACGCTAGGGTCAAGGTGATCCACGCCGGACTGGAGTGCGGCATCCTGGCCGGCAAATACCCCTCGCTCGACATGCTGTCCTTCGGTCCCGACATCCGTGGCGCCCACTCGCCGGACGAGCGGG
>JASLDQ010000190.1 GCA_030151505.1 Chromobacteriaceae bacterium | reverse complement strand
CCTTCGTATTCGTACATGAAGTCGGCGATGTCGCTGCGCAACATGTCCTCGTCCACCATCGCGTTGCCGGTCCACTCGATCAGCACGTCGAACACGCCGCGCTCGTCGCGGCGCGACAGGGCGGCCAGCAGATCGGCCAGTTCGTCGCGCCGCTCATGGCTGAGCTTGCCGGTCATGCCGAAATCGATGAAGACGATGCGGTTGTCCGGCAGGAAGAACACGTTGCCGGGATGCGGGTCGGCGTGGAAGAAACCGTCGATCAGTATCATCTTGAGCACGGCGTCGGCGCCGCGCCGCGCCAGCAGTTTGCGGTCCAGCCCGGCCGCGTCGATTTCGTCCAGCCGCTTGGCCGGGATGCCGTCGATGAAATCCTGCACGTTGACGGCGGCGTTGGTGTCGTCCCAGTACACCTTGGGCACGATGATGTTGGGGTCGTCGGCGAAGTGCTCGGCAAAGCGCTCCATATTGCGCGCTTCGGTGGCGAGGTTGAGTTCGCGGCGCAGGGCTTTGGCGAACTGCTGGACGATCTCGTTGGGCTGATAGCGGCGGGCGTCGGGAAACTCCAGCTCGATCAGACGGGCCAGATAGCCGAGGATGCGCAGGTCGGCCTCGATCTTGTCGGCGATGCCGGGGCGGCGCAGTTTGACGGCGACCTCGGTGCCGTCATGCAGGACCGCGCGGTGGACCTGTGCGATCGAGGCGGCTCCGATCGGCGCCATGTCGAACTCGGCAAACACTTCGGTCAACGGCCGGCCCAGGGCACCTTCCACCAGCGGCTGCACGTCGGCTTCCGGCAGGGCGGGGACATTGCTCTGCAGTTTTTCGAATTCGACGATCCATTCCGGCGGAAACACGTCGACCCGGGTGGCAAGAATCTGGCCGAGCTTGATATAGGTCGGCCCCAGCTCTTCCAGCGAGCGGCGCACCCGGATCGGGGTTGGGATGTAGTCCTCCGGGCCGGGCAGCGGGCCGTGTATCCACTCGATGCCCTTCTCGACGGCGCGAGGCAGCTCAAGTCGCTGGGCGAACTCCCCCAGTCCATGACGTATCAATATGGCGGAGATTTCTTTCAGGCGCGGCAGGTCGCGCATGGCGACGAAGGTTTCTTTGAGCATGAAGGATTGTGGCGCGTGACGGCGGGCATTCCAAGTATATAAGCATAGGCTGTTGGCTTTACAGCGAGGGAGTGGTCGTTTACATTCGCCTCCCATGAAATTCGCCTTCCGTTTCCTCGCCCTGCTGATGCTGGCGTTGGGCTCCATTGCCCACGCGGCGCCGGAACGCGACGATGCCCCTCCCGCCAGACACGAGCAGAAACTGGCCGAGCCGGGCGAAGAAATGATGGGGGACCTGATGCTGCAGGCGATGAGCCTGATGGGCATCGCCTATCGTTTCGGCGGCAACAACCCCAATCAGGGTTTCGACTGCTCGGGCTTCATCCGCTACATTTTCCAGAAATCGGTCGGGATCAGCCTGCCGCGCACCGCGTCCGAACAGGCCCGCGCCGGCCGGCCGGTGTCCCGCACTGACATCCAGCCCGGCGATGTGCTGTTCTTCAACACCCGTGGCTTCGACTATTCGCACAATGCGCTCTATCTGGGCAACGGCAAGTTCATCCACGCCCCCCGCACCGGCAAGAATATCGAGATCGCCAACCTGAGTTCGAGCTACTGGTCGAGCCGCTTCAACGGTGCGCGGCGCATGTCACGTGGCGGCAATATCTCGTCGGCCGAGGTGCTGGACGACCTGAACGCCGCCAAAAAGCGCAAGGACAAGGGCAGCGATGCGATTGCCGCCTTTGCCGATGGCGGCGACGCGCCGCGCGTCAAGGCCGTGATCCGCAACAAGCCGGAGCCGAAGGCGCAGGCCAAGGACGACACGCCCGAATGCAAGCCGGCCAAGCACAAGACCCGCCGCGGCAAGAAGGCGGCCGGGTGCGAGCCGGTCAAGGACGAGGCGAAGAAGGGCGGCAAGTCGGCCAAAGCCCAGGCCCGCGGCAAGGACAGCGCCAAATCCCGGAAGGACGAGGCCAAATCCCGAAGCGGCAAATCCAAAAAAGACGAGGGCAAGTCCCCCAAGTACAGGAAAGCGGCGGACAAGGCCGACAGCCGTCCCGGCAAAAAATCGGCCGGCAAGTCCAGCAGCAAGAAGAAATCTCAATCATGAAACACAGCGATCCGGCCTTTCCGGTCTGGTGCGACGCGCAGGGTAATCCGGTCGCCTGCGTCGAGAAGATCAAGGTCATGCACGAGAACCTGACCGAACTGCGCCAGATGGCGCAGGACGCGTTCGAGGACGCCATCCTGATGGGGTGCGAACCCGAACAGGTGCGGGCATTCATGATCGACATGATGCGGCAGCTGGAGAATCCCTACCCGGCGGCATAAGCTGGGTAAAGCAAGGCCATCGTGCCGGCGGGCGCAGTCTTGCAACGGCGGCGGGGCGTGCAGTTCCCGCAATCCGGGGTCACGCATCGGCCCGTCATCTCGTCGTTGTCCGAATTCAACCGGCCTCGTCACTCTCTCTGCTTACGGCCCATTTCCCCCAAAATCATGTCATTCGAATCCCTGATCGCCCTGCGCTACGTCCGAGCCAAGCGCAAGAACAGTTTCATTTCCTTCATCTCGCTGGTTTCCATCGTCGGCATTGCGCTGGGAGTGGCGGCGCTCATCATCGTGCTGTCGGTGATGAACGGCTTCCAGACCGAAATTCGCGGCCGGCTTCTGAGTGTGGCCTCCCATGTCGAGGCCACCGGCCCGGGCGGCAAGCTCGCCGACTGGAACACGGTGATGCGGGCCGTGCAGCGCGACCGGCGCGTGGTGGCCGCCGCGCCTTTCGTCGGGGCGCAGGGGCTCCTGTCTTCCGGCGGCAATGTGCGCGGCGCCATGGTGCGCGCCATCGAACCGCGGCTTGAGGACCGGGTGGTCGACGTCGGCCGCCACATGGTCGCGGGCAAGATGGAGGCGCTGCAGCCGGGCGGATTCAACATCGTGCTCGGCGTCGAGCTGGCCCGCGCGCTGGGCGTGGGGCTGGGCGACAAGGTCACGCTGATCACCCCGGAAGGCCAGTTCACCCCGGCCGGCATGCTGCCGCGCCTCAAGCAGTTCACCGTTGCCGGCGTGTTCAAGGTCGACATGTTCGAGTACGACTCCACCCTGGCGATGATCAACCTCAACGACGGCCAGCGCCTGTTCCGCCTGGGCGACCAGGTGTCCGGCGTGCGGCTCAAGCTCGCCGACCTGATGGCCGCACCCATCGTCAAGCGCGACCTCTACAAGCACCTGCCGCAGGACGTCTACCTGAGCGACTGGACCGACATGCACGCCAACTACTTCCGCGCGGTGCAGATCGAAAAGCGCATGATGACCATCATCCTCACCCTGATCGTCGCGGTGGCGGCGTTCAACCTGGTGTCCACCCTGGTGATGGTGGTGACCGACAAGCAGGCCGACATCGCCATCCTGCGCACGCTCGGCGCTTCGCCCGGCTCGATCATGAAGATCTTCATGCTGCAGGGCGCGCTGTCCGGCGTGATCGGCACCCTGTCCGGCGTGGCCGGCGGCGTGCTGGTCGCGCTGAACCTGGACGTGATCGTGCCCGCCATCGAGCGGTTGATCGGTACGCAAATCCTGTCGAGCGAGGTCTACATGATCGACTATCTGCCATCCGACGTGCAGCTCGCCGATGTGGCGACCATCACCGTCATTTCCCTGTTGCTGGCCTTCGTCGCCACGCTCTACCCGAGCTGGCGCGCCGCCCGCACCCAACCGGCGGAGGCCCTGCGCTATGAATAAGCCGGATACGAATCAGCCGGTGATCGAGTGCACCGGTCTTGGCAAGACCTACGGCGACCTCGACGTGCCGGTGCTGACCGGGGTGGATTTCCGGGTCGAGCAGGGCGAGCGCGTCGCCATCGTCGGCAGTTCCGGTTCGGGCAAGTCGACGCTGCTGCATCTGCTGGGCGGGCTGGACAAGCCGACCACCGGTTCCGTGCGCGTGGCCGGACAGGATCTGGCCGGCATGTCGGAAAAGGCCCGCGGCGTGCTGCGCAACCGCACGCTCGGCTTCGTCTACCAGTTCCACCACCTGTTGCCCGAGTTCAGCGCGCTGGAGAACGTCGCCATGCCCTTGCTGATCCGGCGAATGGCGCCGGCCGAAGCGCACCGGCGCGCGGCGGCGATGCTGGAGCGGGTTGGGCTGGGCAAGCGTTTGAAGCACCGGCCGGGCGAGCTGTCCGGCGGTGAACGCCAGCGCGCGGCGATGGCGCGCGCGCTGGTGACCGAACCGGCCTGCCTGCTGGCGGACGAACCGACCGGCAATCTGGATCACGGCACCGCGATGGCGGTGTTCGACCTGATGGTGGAACTGAACGCCAGCCTCGGCACCGCGCTGGTCATCGTAACCCACGACCGCGAAATCGCGGCGCGCACCGGCCGCATCGTGCGCCTGACCCAGGGCGTGCTGACGCCCGAAGCGCCGAGCGACGACCCGACGGCACAAGAAGAGGAAAACCTGCACGCATGAGTTTGAACAGCAGCTTGCACGAACAGCTGGATGGCGCCCTGGCGGAAAACCTCGGCCGTCATCTGGGCAGACAGGAACAGAAGTTCGACCACCTCGTTTCCATCCTTTCCACCCCGTCCGGCCTCGTGCAGGCGCTGGCGGTGGTGGTGTGCGTCTATTTCGGCGTGCTGGTGGCACGGCAGGTCTACCGGCGCGTGTTCCGCGACCATCCGGAGCGCTATGAGCGCCTCGGCCCCTACCTGCTGTTCCGGCTGGTGTTGCCGCTGACTTCGTCGTTGCTGTGCCTCGGGGCCAGTCTGGCCGCGACCCGCTTCTTTGGCCTCAGCCGGGGTGACATTGCCGTGCTGGGCGTCGCCAATATCGCCATGATCTGGCTCGGCGTCATCCGGGTGGTGGCCGGCGGAGTGCGCAGCGTGCTGCCCGAAGGCAAGGTGGAGCAGGGCACCGAACATTTCCTCGCCATGACGCTGTGGATCGGCTTCATCACCTATGTGCTCGGTTTCGACGCGATGGTGATCGACTGGCTGGAGTCGGTCAGCTTTGCGGTCGGCAAGAGCCGGCTCAATCTGCTGATGATCCTCAACGCCGTGCTGTGGGTGTCGGTCATCCTCTTTCTCGCGCTGTGGATCGGCCGCCTGCTCGACCGGCGCATGATGGCGCTGACCAACGTCGACATGAGCCTGCGCATCGTCGTGTCCAAGCTGATCCGCACCGCGATGGTCATTCTGGCGGTGCTGATCGCGCTGCCGGTGGTGGGCATCGACCTGACCGTGCTGTCGGTGTTCGGCGGCGCGCTGGGCGTGGGCCTTGGTTTCGGCCTGCAGAAGATCGCCAGTAACTACGTGTCCGGCTTCATCATCCTGCTCGACCGCGCCGTGCGCATCGGCGACCGCGTCACCATCGACAACCGCACCGGCATCATCCGCGAGATCACCGCGCGCTATGTGGTGCTGCGCCTGTCCGATGGCACCGACGCGCTGATTCCGAACGAGGCGCTGGTGTCCAGCACCGTGGTCAACAGCTCCTATTCCGACCGGGCGGTGTGGCAGAGCCTGGACGTGGGCGTGGCCTACGGGGCCGATCTGGAGCTGGCGATGCGGCTGATGACCGAAGCGGCAGCCGAGGTGCCGCGGGTGCAGAAGGATCCGGCGCCGGCGGCCTTTCTGGCGGCTTTTGCCGACAGCAGCGTCAATCTGACGCTAGGCTACTGGGTGGGCGATCCGGAAAACGGCTTGCTCGGCCCGCGCTCCGCCATCAACCTCGGTATCTGGCGCAAGTTCGGCGAGCACGGCATCGACATTCCTTTCCCGCAGCGCGAACTGCGCATCGTCCACGAGAGCGGCGCGCCACAGCGGGCGCCGGAAACGGCAGGACAGGAGAACAGAGCGTGACGACACGAAGCGTGGTGGTGGTCGACGACGATGAAGCGGTGCGCGAGGCGCTGAGCTGGTTGTTCGAAGGCGCGGGGCTGACGGTGGAGGCCTTCGATTCCGGCGAGAGTTTGCTGGAAGGCGAAGTGGCGAGCCGGGCCGGCTGTCTGGTGCTCGACATGCGTCTGTCC
>JASLDQ010000173.1 GCA_030151505.1 Chromobacteriaceae bacterium | reverse complement strand
GGCGATGCTGTCGATGAAATCCTGCTGGCGAATCACGGCCATGTTCGGGCTCTCCATTTTCTCTTGGGGCGGATTGACCCGGCGATTGTACCGCCGAAGCCGCCCCGCATGAACCTGCTCAGACCGCCGGGCGCACGCTCTCACCCATCAGCGCCATCACCCGCCGCCACGCGGCTTCGTCGGCTGCTCCGGCCCGCCCGAACACATCCAGCAGCAGCCGAACCTGGTTGGCATTGAGCTCGCGCACCAACAACTCGCCGGCCTCGGTCAGTCGCAATTCCTTCACGCGGCGGTCATGGCGGGCGGCAGTGGACGCGATCAAGCCCTGCTCCTGCAGATGGCGCATCGGCGCGTTGACGGCCTGCTTGCTGACACCGAGGGTCTTGAGCAGTGCGTTGACGCTGAGGCCGGGCTGGCGCTCGACGAAAAACATGATACGGTGATGGACTCGCGCGAGCCCGCGCGCCGCCAGCATTTCATCCGGCTCCCGCGTCAGCGCGCGGTGAGCGAAGAACATGGCGGAAACGGCGTCCAGCAACTCCAGATGTCTATTTTGGTCAACCATATTGACTATGCTTAAATCGGCCAAGCAGAATCGGGCCTAATTGTTTACGAAGCAAATACCGAATTACGCTGTCATTCTACCTATACCTCGAGGCTTTCTGATGTTTTCCGAACGCGCCACACGCCTGACCAGCTCCCTGATCCGCGAAATCCTTGCCGCCACCCAGCAGCCCGGCGTGATTTCGTTCGCAGGAGGCTTGCCCGCCACCGACCTCCTGCCCAAGCTTGACTGGTCCAGCGTACCGTTCGACACCGAGCAGTACGGCATGAGCGAAGGCGAGCCGCAACTGCGCGAAGCCATCGCCGAGCGCGCGCGCAACCTCGGCATCCGCTGCACCGCATCCCAGGTGCTGGTGCTGTCCGGCTCGCAGCAGGCGCTGGATCTCGTCGCCAAGCTCTTCGTTGATCCGGGTACGCCGGTGGCAATGGAGGCCCCGACCTACCTGGCCGCGCTGCAATCGTTCCGCTTCTTCGGCGCGGACATCCAGGGCCTGCCCACCACCGCCGACGGACTCGACTGTGCCGCGCTGCGCCGGGTCGCCGCCGACAAAAAACCGGCTTTCGCCTATCTGATTCCATCCTTCCAGAACCCGTCCGGCCTGTGCTACAGCCGCGCCGCACGAGGCGAGGCCGCCCGCACGCTGGACGAGCTGGACATTCCGCTGATCGAGGACGAACCCTATCGCGAGCTGGCCTACGACGACGTCGACCGCACCCCGCTGTGCGCGCTAGTGCAGAAGACGTCGTGGGTCTACATGGGCACGTTTTCCAAGACCCTCGCCCCGGGCCTGCGCGTCGGCTACGTCATCACCTCACCCGACCTGTTCCCCTGGTTCGTCAAGCTCAAGCAGGCAGCCGACCTGCACAGCAACCGCCCTAGCCAGTGGCTGATCTCCCAGTGGGTCTGCACACCGGAATTCGACGCGCACATTGCGGAGCTGCAGGCGGCCTACCGCGCCAAGCGCGACACCATGCAGGCCGTACTGGAACGGCACTTCGGCGATCTGGCCGACTGGAAAAAACCGGCCGGCGGCCTGTTCTTCTGGCTCAAGCTCAAACAGGCCATCGACACCCGCGACTTGCTCAAACAGGCGATGGCGGAAGAAAAGATCGCCTTCATGCCCGGCGAGCCGTTCTTTGCCACCGAGGGCGAAGTCACCGGCTATATGCGGCTGAACTTCAGCCTCGCCAGCCCGGAACAGATGGAAGACGGTCTGGGCCGGCTGGCCGCGCTGATCCGCAAGCGGCAATAAGCGCCCGGCCGGCAACATCCTTGCTGTGCGGCGCGCTACCTCGCGCCGGTCCACGACCACGAGCCGGCCGGTAGGGCTGACCGGCACCGGCCCCGCCGGATTCACCAGCAAAAACGCCTGTCCCGTTGAGAACGGAGCAGGCGTTTTTTCATTCTGGATGACGCGGATGGCAGCGCTAGGTGGCGTCGTTGCCTGCCAGCCAGTCGCGCAATACCGCCACCGTATCGCCGATGCGCGCGCGCACCAGCACGTCGAAGACCGCGTCGAAATGGGTCGGATCAAGGTTGACGATGGCAGTGGGAATGCCGGCGCGGTGGGCCTCGAGCGGCAGCCGGTTGACCGGCCCGACCTCCAGCGACGACCCCATCACCAGCAGCAGGTCGGTCACGAGTGCCGCCCGGCATGCCTCGTCGTAGCGGTGGACCGGCTCGCCGTAGAGCACCACGTCGGGTTTGAGGATATCGCCGCAATGGCGGCACTCGGGCAGTTCGTGCAACAGCACCCAGTCCAGGTCATGCGTTGTGCCGCAGCTGCGGCACACATGCCGGTGCAGGGTGCCGTGCACTTCGATCACCTTGCTGCTGCCGGCTCGACCGTGCAGGCCGTCGATGTTCTGGGTGACGATGGTCACGTCCCGCCCCTGCGCTTCCAGCCATGCCAGAAACAGGTGGCCGCTGTTGGGCTGATAGCCCCCGGCCAGCTTGACCCGGAAGATGTCTTTGAACGCGGCCCAGAACGCGACCGGATCGTGCTCGAAGTAATCGATGCTGACGACGTCGGCCAGACTGTGGTCGCGGGTCCACAGGCCGTTGTAGGAACGGAAATCAGGGATGCCGGACTCGGTGCTCATGCCCGCACCGGTCATCACGGTGATGCGGCGGGCGTTGAGGATGAGTCCGGCCAGAGCGGTTTCGGCGGGCGACATGGCGGCGGGAATGAATCGGAAAACGTCCGATTATACCCGGCCGCCCCGTCCCGCCCTTGTGCCGGAACAAGCCCTGCCGGCAGGAATCAGCCCAGCAGGCCTTCGTCCTTCAGGGCCGATTGCACAGCCGGGCGGGCTGCAACACGGGCCAGATACTGCTGCACCACCGGCCACGCATCCAGCGAGCGCTGCAAAGGCTTGGTCCAGTTCAGGCAGGTGAAC
This sequence comes from Chromobacteriaceae bacterium, assembly GCA_030151505.1. Lineage (GTDB taxonomy): Bacteria > Pseudomonadota > Gammaproteobacteria > Burkholderiales > Aquaspirillaceae > JASLDQ01. Next base: position 6,847 of record JASLDQ010000173.1, on the reverse strand, counting down.
AGATAGCCATCGGCCACGCTGTAGTCGCCCAGCAGATAGTCACGGCCGGCCAGCTGCGGTGCCAGCCAGTCCAGACGCTTGGACAGCTTGTCCCAGGCGCCGGTTTTTTCCGCCTCGCTCGCGGCCGGATTCCACAACGGGGCAAAGCCCTTGTGGATTTCGGTCGAGATGAAGTTGAGCCACTCCTGCAGACGGTAGCGTTCCAGCGTGCCGTTGGCGGGAGCCAGCCTCTTCGCCGGCACCTGGTCGGCGATGTATTGCACGATGGCCGGGCCTTCGGTCAGCACCTCGCCGTTGTCCAGCACCAGCGCCGGCACGTAGCCCTTGTTGTTGATGGCGGCGAAGTCGGTGCCGTCGGCGGTCAGGCGCGGCTGGGCGCGCAGGTTGATCTTCTCCGCGTCGAACGGCAGGCCGGATTCGGCCAGGGCTATGTGAACCGACAACGAGCAGGCGCCCGGAGCGTAGTAAAGCTTCATTCTTGTCTCCCGCAAAAGAATCGTTACTGAGGATGGAACCGCATCGGCCGGTGTTCTGACCTATTAAAACAAGCCCCCCTCTCTGGCGAGGCTGACAGAGGGGCTCTTGAGGCAATACTTGGTTGAAGTCGAAAGCAAACCGGCCTAGCTGGCGCAGTTATCCCACAAACCATCGATTAAAGTCGAAAACAGCTGACTTCCCATCTGCCGGCAAGCCTTGTCCGGATAAGGTTGTCGCATCTTAGCGATCTCACGGGAAGCGACCCTCGGTCTCTATAAGCTTGCATGTTGAGTTTCGTGGGCGACATTGAACGCACAAGCCTGGCATGACTATCGGAGGTGCTCCCATGCGTCAGTTGAACCTGAACAAGGCTTTTACTCTGATGGAATCGGGGCCTGTTGTCCTCGTGACCACCCATGACGAGGGAAAAGACAACATCATGACCATGTCATGGACCATGGTGATGGATTTCACGCCGATATTTGCCATCACCACGGGGGAATGGAATCACTCCTTCGCGGCGTTGCGAAAGCATCGGGAGTGCGTCATTGCCATTCCCACCGTCGACCTGCTGGATAAGGTGGTTGGCATAGGAACGTGCACAGGGGCGGACACAGACAAGTTTTCCAAATTCGAGCTCACACCGGTACGGGCCAAGCTTGTCAGCCCGCCCTTGATCAAGGAGTGCCTCGCCAACATCGAGTGCAAGGTCATCGATATCGTCGAAAAGCACAATATTGTTGTGCTAGAGGGGGTTGCCGCCTACCTCGATACCGCGCGCAAGGAGAAGCGCACGGTGCACGCGGTGGGTGACGGAACGTTCATCGTCGACGGCCGCAAGATCGACCGGAAGACGATGATGGCCTCCAAGCTCCCATCCGGCGTTTAGCGTTCATTGGCCAGCCCGCCGGCTCAAGTCGGCCAGAAACCGCCGGTCGGTACTGCTTACTGCCGCCCCGTTTTTTTTGACTTTAATTGACCGGAACAGGCTCGGCTGCCCGAGAAACAGATCAGCGGACTTGCACTAGACCGACCGGTCTAATAATATCACCACCATGCAATCCGACACCACTACCTGCGCCACCCGCGAGCACCTTCTCGCCACCGCCGAACCGCTGCTGCTGGGTCGCGGTTTCACCGCGCTCGGAATCACCGAAATCCTGACTGCCGCCGGCGTGCCCAAGGGCTCGTTCTATCACCACTTCCGCTCCAAGGAACACTTCGGCGAAGCCCTGCTGCTGCGCTATTTCGACACCTACGACCTCAAGATGCAGGCGCTGTTCGCCGACGCCGCTCCCGGCCCGATGCGCGCGCGCCTGCTGGCCTATTTCACCCGCTGGCTGCACAACGCCAACGTCCACGACTGCCACGGCAGCTGTCTGGCGGTGAAGCTTGCCGGCGAGGTCAGCGACCTGTCCGAAGCCATGCGGCTGGCGCTCGCCACCGGCATGGCCCGGGTCGTGATGCGGCTGGCCGACGCCATCGAGGCCGGCGTGGCCGACGGCTCGCTCGCGCCGGTGGCCGATCCCGCCGCGCTGGCCGATGCGCTGTACTCGATGTGGCTGGGAGCCGCGCTGCGCACCAAGGTCCGGCACGACGCCCACGCGCTCGAACAGGCCATGGCCGAGACGCAAACCCGCCTGCCGCCCGGCACCACCCCGATTCCCGTTTGATTGACGACACCCCCACCAAGGACCATTACCGATGAAAGCCGACAAACTGCTGACCCCGTTGAAAGCTGGTGCGATCGACCTCGCCAACCGCGTGGTGATGGCGCCGCTGACCCGCCTGCGCTCGATCGAGCCAGGCGACATTCCCGATTCGCCGCTGATGGCCGAGTACTACGCCCAGCGCGCCGGCGCCGGCCTGATCGTGGCCGAAGCCACCCAGATTTCGCCGGTCGGCAAGGGCTACGCCGGCGCACCGGGCATCTATTCCGAGCAACAGGTGCAGGCGTGGAAGCCGATCACCGAAGCGGTGCATGCCAAGGGCGGCCGCATCTCGCTGCAGCTGTGGCACGTCGGCCGCGTCTCGCACACCGCCCTGCAGCCGGACAACGCGGCGCCGGTCGCGCCGAGCGCCCTCGCCACCGAGGCCAACGCCACCATCCGCGGTGCCGACGGCCAGCTGACCCGCGAGCCGTGCTCGACCCCGCGCGCGATGGAAACCGCGGAGATCGCCGACCTGCTCGACGACTACCGCCGCGCCACCGACAACGCCCGCCGCGCCGGCTTCGATCTGGTCGAAGTCCATGCCGCCCACGGCTACCTGCTGCAACAGTTCCAGTCGCCGCTGGCCAACCAGCGCACCGACCAGTACGGCGGCAGCGTCGAAAACCGCGCCCGCCTGACACTGGAAGTGCTGGATGCGGTGATCGCCGAATGGGACGCGGACCACGTCGGCATCCGCCTCTCGCCGATGGGCATCTTCAACGGGCTGGACGATGTGGGCCAGGAAGACATGGCGCTGTATCTGGTCGGCGAAATCGCCAAGCGCAAGATCGCCTACCTGCACCTGTCCGAGCCGGACTGGGCCGGCGCCCCGGCCTATACCGACGACTTCCGCCGCACTTTGCGCAAGCTCTATCCGGGCGTAATCGTTGGCGCCGGCGCCTACACCACCGAGAAGGCCGAGCGCCTGATCGGCGCGGGCCTGATCGACGCGGCCGCTTTCGGTCGCCCCTACATCGCCAACCCGGACCTGGTCGAACGGCTGACGCTCGACGCACCGCTCAACCAGATGGATCCGGCCACCGCCTACGGCGGCGGCGCCAAGGGCTACACCGACTACCCGACCCTGGCGGCCTGAACGGCCCCGGGCGAACCGGGCGGCATGCCTGCCGGCAAGGCGCTATCTTGATGGAATGAGGATGGCGGCCGAGCCGGCGAAACCGTCACAAACGGTCTTGGTTTGTGGCCGGGAACGCGCGATGATTTCTGCCTGACGGCTGCCCTCACCCGGCAGCCGTTTCCCGTTTTGCCGTTCATCCGGGAACCAAATGCTCCCGGCGACGGCCTGAAACCACTCAGGCGTCTCCGGTCCGCCAGTCCCCACCGAGTCTTCCATGATGATTGCCCGCTGCCCGTCTCTGTCCTCCGCCGTCCGCCCGCTGCTGGCCGGACTGGGCCTCTTGGCCATGCAGCCGGCGTCGGCGCTGGAGTTCGACCTGCCCGCCGACGGCGACACGGTGGTGGGTGAACTGCGCCTGATCTCCACCACGCCGGACAACACCCTGCACGATCTGGCGCGCTTCTACGACATCGGCTACCTCGACATCACCCTGGCCAACCCCAGGGTCAACGAATGGACGCCGGGCAACGCGCTGATCGTGCTGCCGACCCAGTACATCCTGCCGTCCAAACCTTGGCGCGGCATCGTGCTCAACATTCCACAGCGGCGGCTGTACTATTTTCCGCCGGTCAAACGCGGCGAGCCGGCCAAGGTCCACACCTTCCCGGTCAGCATCTCGCGCGAAGGCTGGTCGACCCCGCTGGGCCAGACCCGCATCGTCGCCAAGCACAAGGACCCGGGCTGGGTGGTGCCGCAAAGCATCAAGGCCGAGCACGAAGCCAGTTCGGGCACGCCCTTCCCCGACTATTTCCCGCCCGGACCGGACAACCCGATGGGCATGCTGGCCCTGCAGACCGGCTTCAAGAGCATTTTCATCCACGGCACCAACAAGCCGTGGGGAGTGGGAATGCGACTGAGCCACGGCTGCCTGCATCTTTATCCGGAAGACGCCGAGACGATGTTTTCGATGGTGCCGGCCGGCACGCCGGTGCGCATCGTCAACCAGCCGGTGGTCGCCGGCGTGAAGGATGGTGCCCCGCTGCTGGCGGTGTACCCGGCCGTCTCGGAATACGCCGAGACGCCCGCCGCCATCGACAGCGCCAGAGCCGCACTCCAGGCCGTGATCTCCAGGCAGCACAAGGGCGCGACAGGACAGGTGGACTGGGCGCTGGTCAAGCGCCTGGTCAAGCAGCCCACCTCGATCCCGACGCCGGTTCAGCCTGATGCGCCCCTGCTGGCCGACCGTCTGCTGATGCTTGATCTCGAACACCATACCCACCCGCCCTACGGCGCGGATGCCAACGATGCCCGGGTGCCGGAACGTCCGGACGAAGCACAGCGGGAGCCCCGCGCCAGCACCCGCTGAACCGGCGAATGCCAATAAAAAAGCCGCGCGAAACATCGCGCGGCTTTTGGTGGGCGTCCGATCAGCCGGGCACTTACTTCATCATGCCTTTCTGCCCCATGCGGTTCATCTGGTCGCTCAGCTGGTTGACCTGGGACTGCGCGGCGGATGCCTTGGCATCGGCGGAGTTGGCGCGAGCCAGAGCCTGGTCGGCAGTCGCCTGCGCCCGGTCCGCCGTCGCCTTGACGCTGTTCAGTTCTTCCCGGCTGACCGACGCACAGCCAGCCAGGGCAATGGAGAGCGCGGCGAGGCCGAGTACGGATTTCAGAGTCATGACATGGTCTCCTGAGATAGTTGACGAGAGAGGCGAACATCGGCTGCCGCCTCCAAACTACAGCTCCCATGAATGAAGCGGAAAGCAGCCATCCCCCTCAAAGCAGTTAATCACCGCTTGCTTAAAAGGCAAGGCTGCCCATCCCGAACGGTCGGCGGTCGCCTCCGTCCCGATCCCCCGCGCATCGCGCCCGCAAGGCATGGCGCAGCCATCTTGCCTCGTGCCCATCCCTTGCCGGCCGGGCGCCGCCAAGGCGGGGAACAAACACCCCGTTGCGCTCACCCGGCCTCGGCCGCTGCCCGCACCGGCATGACAGGCGGTCGGCGCGCCACCCACGCCAGCAAGCCGCCCAGCAACAGGGCGGCCAGGGTCAGGCTGGCGGTCAGCGCCAGCCAGAAGCCATGCGCGCCCAGCGGACGGGTATAGCCCCAGACCTCGCCATGCCCCAGCCCCAGCCAGGCTCCGCCGGCCAGGCCGATTCCCCAGAAGGTGACGACATGGACCAGCATCGGCCGGGTGGTGACCCGGTAGCCGCGCAAGGCGCCGGTGGCGATCAGCTGGACGGCATCCGACAGCTGGAAGGCGGCCGCCAGCGTCAGCAGGCTCGCCGCCAGCGCCACGACCTGCGCGTCGGCGCTGTAGAACCGGGGAATCAGGTCGCGGCCGAGCAACATGCCCGCCGCGCACACCACGGCAAATCCCAGCCCCAGCATCATCCCCACCCGGCTGCGCAGGTGCGCCTCGTCCGGCGCCCCCGCGCCCAGCGCCAGCCCCACCCGCACGGTCAGCGCGGTGGCGAGACACTGCGGGATCATGTAGAGCAGGCCGGAAAAATTCAGCACCACTTGATGACCCGCCACCATGGTGGTGCCCAGCGGCGCCAGCAGCAACGCGATGAAGGTGAAGGAGCTGACCTCCATGAAGATGGACAGGGCGATCGGCACGCCCAGTCGCAGCAGTTGCCGCTGGGCCGCCCAATCGGGCCGCTCGAGCCGCTGCCAGACCGCATAGTCGCGATAGACGCTCGCCCGGCGGGTATGGAGCGCCAGCACCAGCAGACTGATCCAGAACACCAGCCCGCTGGCCCAGCCGCAGCCGGCGCCGCCCATGGCCGGCAGGCCGAACAGGCCGTGAATCAGGATGTAGTTGAGCGGAATGTTCAGCCCCAGCGCCCCCAGGCTGACCAGCATGATTGGCCGGGTCTGGCTGACGCTGGAGGTATACGCATGCAGCACGCGGTACAGCAGCATGGCCGGCATCCCCAACGCGGCACCGGTCAGATAGCCGTCGACCTTGAGGGCGACCGCCGGGTCGAGCGAGAGCCACACCGCCAGCCACGGCCGCAGCCACAAGAGCAGCGCCATGCCGGCAAGACCGAGCGCCGCGCCCATCCAGACGCCCTGTCTCACCTCGGGGCCGATTCGCCCCACCGCTTTGCCGCCCAGATGATGGGCGATGATGGGATTGAGCGCGCCAACCACGCCGGACAGGGTGAGGAACACCGTCATCCATACGCTGGCGCCGATCGACACGGCGGCCAGGTCGGACGGACTCACCCGCCCGGCCATGACGGTGTTGACGAAGCCGGTAGCCACTTGCGCCATCTGCGCGATGCCCATCGGCGCGGCCAGCGCCAGCAGGGCGCCGGCCTCGGATCGGACGGGTGAAACCGGCGCGGAGGCGCGCGGGAAAGAGGCGGGTGAAGTCATGTATTTATGGGCACGATTGGATATATCATCACGGCATCATTATGCCTTACAGGTAATCAGGATGCCGTCCGACCTCTCTCACAGCCAGTCCGAACGACTGGCCCGGCTGCTCGAACTGGGCGGCCAGCTCAGCGCCGAACAGAATGTCGACGCACTGCTCGAACGCATCCTGGATGCAGCCAAAAACCTGAC
>JASLDQ010000145.1 GCA_030151505.1 Chromobacteriaceae bacterium | reverse complement strand
GCCAGATCGGCGACGATGGCGTCGAAGGCGGCCTGATAGCCCAGCCCGTCGTACTTGCCGGAGTTCACGGTGCGGACGCTGTCGTCCTTGGCGCCGTACCACTCCTGCCACACGGCCGGATCGAAATCGTTGTCGTCGTCGGCCTTGGCGATCACCTGCACCATCGGCAGCGCGTATTTGTTGGCGAAGGCAAAGTCGCGCTCGTCGTGCGCCGGCACCGCCATCACCGCGCCTTCGCCATAACCCATCAGCACATAGTTGGCGACCCACACCGGCAGCTTTTCACCGGTGAGCGGGTGGACAACGGACAGGCCGGTCGGCATGCCCTTCTTCTCCATCGTCGCCATGTCGGCCTCGGCCACCGAGCCGGACTTGCACTCGGCGATGAAGGCGGTCAGCGCCGCGTTGCCGACGGCGGCCTGCGCGGCCAGCGGGTGCTCGGCGGCGACGGCGACGTAGGTCGCGCCCATCAGCGTGTCCGGACGGGTGGTGTAGACCTTCAGCTCGCCCGCGTGGCCGATGCTGGCCTCGTCATACGGGAACACGATGTCGGCGCCGTAGCTCTTGCCGATCCAGTTGCGCTGCATCGTCGCCACCTGCGGCGGCCAGTCGAGCTGGTCGAGGTCGGCCAGCAGTTCGTCGGCGTACTTGGTGATGGCGAAGTAGTACATCGGGATTTCGCGCTTTTCCACCAGCGCGCCCGAGCGCCAGCCGCGGCCGTCGATCACCTGCTCGTTGGCCAGCACGGTCTGGTCGACCGGGTCCCAGTTCACCACGCCGTTTTTCTTGTAGATCACGCCCTTTTCGAACAGGCGGGTGAACAGCCACTGCTCCCAGCGGTAGTAATCCGGTTTGCAGGTGGCGACTTCACGCTCCCAGTCGATGGCGAAACCCAGGCTCTTGAGCTGGGTTTTCATGTAGTCGATGTTGGCGTAGGTCCAGGCGGCGGGGGCGACCTTGTTCTTGATCGCGGCGTTTTCGGCCGGCATGCCGAAGGCGTCCCAGCCCATCGGCTGCAGCACGTTGTAGCCGCGCATCTTCATGTAACGGCTCAGAACGTCGCCGATCGTGTAGTTGCGCACGTGCCCCATGTGCAACTTGCCCGACGGATAGGGGAACATCGACAGGCAGTAGTACTTGGGCCTGGTGGTGTCTTCCACCGCGCGGAAAGCAGCGGTTTTTTCCCACTTTTGCTGGGCGGCGGCTTCGATGTCGCGCGGGGAGTAGTGTTCTTGCATGGCGGCGCCTGAAATCCAGTAGAAAAAACAATCGGGTGATTATATCGGCGCGGCCTTGCCGGGGGCAAAAGCAGAGGCGGCCGTCGCGCCGGCCAAGCCGGGGACGGGCGCGTCGCGGCGGCCGCTTTTGCCGGTCGCGGCGCAATCCCCCGGAGCCGCAAGTGCCGGGCCAGCCGCCTACGACGCGAGGCGCCCGAAGGCGCCTCGACGATCGCGACCCGCGCCGGCGGACAGCTCAAGCTCCGGTCGGCGCGGCCTCCTCCAGCCCCCCGCCCAGCGCCTTGTGCAGGGTGGCGAGATTCTCCAGCTGGCTCTGGCGGTTCTGCAGCGCGGCCAGCTCGGCGGCGCGCCGGCGCTCCTGCGCGTCGATCCAGCTCTGCAGCGGCTGGGAACCGGCGCGGTAACGCACCTCGTTCAGGCGCTCGACCCGGCGTGCCTCGACCAGCGCGCGCTCGCGTGCCTCGCCCTCGAGCTGCAGCTGGCGCCGCGCCGACAGCGCGTTTTCCACCTCGGCCAGCGCGGTGTAGACGGTCTGGCGGTAGCTCACCACCGTGTCGCGGTAGGCCAGCTCGCTCAGTTGCTGCTTTTTGGCCAGCCGCGGCGCGTCGAGGAAGGGCAGCAGCACGCCCGCCCCCAGCGTGCCGACCGGATTGCTCAGCAGGCTGGCCAGCTCGCCGCTGCCGGTGCCGAAGCTGCCGGTCAGCGGCAGCGAGGGCAGCCAGTTCTTGCGCGCCACCGCGCTGTCGCTGTGGGCCGCCTCCAGCCGCGCCATCGCCGCGCGCACGTCCGGCCGCCGCGCCAGCAGGCCGGACGGCAGGCCAGCCGGCACCTCGGGCAGCGCGCCGGCGGGCAAGCGGGCCGGCGCGTCGAGCGGATCGGCCTGCGGCGGCGCGTCCAGCAGCAGCGCCAGCGCGTGGCGGTTCTCGGTGCGCGATTGCTCGAGCTGCGCCAGCGATGCCTCCTGGCTGGCGACCGACTGCTGCGCCGAGGCCAGCTCCAGCCGCGACACGGAACCGGCCCGGTACTGCGCCTCGACCAGCTTGAGGGTCTGGCGGGCGTAGTCGAGGCTGGCCTGCGCCAGCGCGTACTGGCGGTCGAGCGTGGCGCGCTTCCAGTACAGCGCGGCGGTGTTGGCGATCAAGGACAGGCGCACGCCGGCGCGGTCGGCCTCGGTCGCGCTCGCGCTCCACTGCGCGCTGGCCGCCGCGTCGGCCAGCCGGCCCCACAGGTCGAGCTCCCACGCCACCGAGGCATTGCTGCCGAAGCTGCGAGTGCTGGCGCCGCCGCTGTCGAACGGCCGGCTGCTGCTGGCGTTGAGCCGGCCCGACAGGCTGGGCAGGCGGTCGAGATCGGCCAGCCCGGCGGTGACGCGCGCCTGCTCGACCTTGAGCGCGGCGCGGGCCAGATCGTTGTTGCCGGCCAGCACCCGCTCGATCAGGCGGTCGAGCTGCGCGTCGCCAAAGCCTTCCCACCAGCGGTCGACGCCCACCGGCGCGACCGACGGCGTCTGCTGCCAGTGCGCCGGCAGGTCGAGTCTGGCCGGCCCGGCCGGCGGCGTGGCGCAGCCGGCCAGCGTCAGGGCCAGCACCAGCAGCGGAATCGGATAATTTTTGGTTTTCATGGCTTTACTCCCGCGCCAGCGCTTCTATCGGTTCGAGTCGGGCGGCGCTGCGCGCCGGCATGAAGCCGAACACCACGCCGATCAGGGTCGAGCAGGCGAAGGCCACCACGAAGGACCCGACCGAGAACACCATGCTCCATTCGGTCGACACCAAGCCGACGATGAAGCCGATCAGGTAGGACAGGCCGATGCCGACCACGCCGCCGGCCAGACACACCAGCACCGCCTCGGTCATGAACTGCTGCAGCACGTCGCTCTGGCGCGCGCCGACCGCCATGCGGATGCCGATTTCGCGGGTCCGCTCGGTCACCGACACCAGCATGATGTTCATCACCCCGATGCCGCCGACCACCAGCGAGATGAAGGCCACCAGCGACAGGATCATCGTCATGTTCTTGGTGGTCTCGTTGATGGTCTGCATCAGCTGGTCGGAACTGCGCAGGAAGAAGTCGGTGCTGCCGTGGCGGCGGGTCAGCAATTCGGTGATCTGCGCCTCGGCCAGTTCGCTCGGGGTATCGGGCTGCAGGCGGATGGTCATGCGGTCGAAGTGCTGCTGGCCGAGCAGGCGACTGGCGGCGGTGCTGTACGGCATCCACAGGTTGATATTCTCGCTGTCGCCGGTGTCATTGAACTGGCGGGCCACGCCGATCACCCGCATCGGCAGGTTGCCGACCAGGATCACCTCGCCGACCCCGCTGCGGTCGCCGAACAGCTGCTTGGCGCCGTTGGGGTCGATGACGATGACCTGGGCCTGCCGCCGCACGTCGTCGTCGGTGAACAGGCCGCCTTCGACCGCGTTGTAACCCTTGACCCGGAAGAACTCGGCGCTGACCGCCTGGGCGCTGGCGTTGACGTCGACGTTGCGGTAGCGCAGCCGGTAGGTGCGGTTGGTCTGCGGCGTGGCGCTGTCGACGTAGCTTTCCTGATGCAGCGCGGCGAGGTCGCCGGGCAGGAAGGTGCGGATGCCGGCGGCCTTGTCGTCGCCGAAGCGCTGGCCGCGCAGCACGTCCACCGTCGGCGCGCCCAGCGCGGTCAGGTTGCGCACCATGTATTCCTGCGCGCCGGTGCCGAGGGCGACGATGGACACCACCGAGGTGATGCCGATGACGATGCCGAGCATGGTCAGCAGCGTGCGCAGGCGGTTGGACACCATCGCCTTCCACGCCATCTTGAACGCCTCGTTGAACAGCCCCAGCCGCGAGGCCAGCCCCGGATGCAGCGGCCGGGCCGGCGCGGTCTCGGCCTCGGCACCGTGCGGGGTGAAGTCCGGGTTGGCGCGGTCGGACACGATCTCGCCATCGACGATCTCGACGATGCGCGAGGCCTGCGCCGCCACCTGCGCGTCGTGGGTGACGAGGATGACGGTGTGGCCCTGCGCATTGAGCTCGCGCAGGATGGCCAGCACTTCGCGCCCGCTCTGGCGATCGAGCGCGCCGGTCGGCTCGTCGGCGAGGATGATCTGGCCGCCGTTCATCAGCGCGCGGGCGATGCTGACCCGCTGCTGCTGGCCGCCCGACAGCTGCGACGGCTTGTTGCCGACCTTGTCGGCCATGCCCAGCCGGCTCAGGAGCTGCACCGCGCGGGCATGGCGCGCGGCGCGGTCGACCCCGGCGTAGATGGCCGGCACCTCGACGTTGCCGCTGGCGCTCAGGTGCGGCAGCAGGTGGTAGCGCTGGAACACGAAGCCCAGCCGCTCGCGCCGCAAGGTGGCAAGCTGGTCGGGGTCGAGTTCGGCCACGTTCTGCCCGCCCAGCCGGTAGGTGCCGGCGCTGGCGCGGTCGAGGCAGCCGAGGATGTTCATCAGGGTGGACTTGCCCGAGCCGGACTGGCCGATGATGGCGACCATCTCGCCGGCCGCGATGCGCAGGCGGATGTTTTTCAGCACCTTGACCGGCGCATCCCCGCCGGGAAAGTGGCGTTCGATGCCGTCGAGTTCGATCAGCGCCGCCACGTTACATCATCCTCGGCGGGCGGGCGTCGCGGCGGGCCGACGGCTTGCCGTCGCCGCTCTGGCCGGTGATGACCTGCTCGCCTTCGGCGAGGCCGGACAGGACCTGCACGCGCACGTTGTTGTTGAGGCCGAGCGTGACCTTGCGCATTTCCACCTGTTTGTCGGCGGTCAGCACCCGCACCACGCCTTGTTTGGGCTGGCCCGGTGCGCGTTTGCCCGCGCCGTCCTTGCCGTGGCCGTCGCCGCGTGCCGTATTGCCACGCGGAGTGGCGCCCTCGGCCCGTTTGCCATCCTTGCCCGCCCCCTTGCCGCGGCCGGACTTGCCCTCGCCCGACACCAGCGCGTTGACCGGGATCGACAGCGTATTCCTGGCCTCGTCCAGCACCACCGCCACCTGCGCGGTCATGCTGATGCGCAGCTTGCGGGCGCTGTTGTCGACGTTGAACAGGGCGTTGTAGAAGATGGCGTTGTTGATGGTTTCCGGGGTCGGGTTGATCGACTCGAGCCGGGAGTAGATCTTCACGTCCGGCTCGCCCAGCACGGTGAAGTACACCGGCTGGCCCGGCTTGATGCGGGTGACGTCGGCTTCCGACACCTGCGCCTTGACCTGCAGGCGGTCGAGGTCGGCCAGGGTCAGGATGGTCGGCGAAGCCTGGGTCGAGATCACGGTCTGGCCTTCCAGCGTGGTGATCGACACCACGTCGCCGTCGATCGGCGCGTTGATGCTGGTGTAGGACAGGTTGGCCTTGGCGGTTTCCACCTTGGACTGGTACTGGCGGATCTGGGCGTCGAGCTGGCCGATGTCGGCCTGGGCCGACTGGAACGCCAGCCGGGCGTCGTCGGCCTCGCGCCGCGAGGTGGCTTCCTCGGTCAGCATCTGGTTCTGGCGCTGCATTTCCATCTCGGCCTTGCGCAGCGCGACTTCCTTGGCGCGCTTTTGCGACAGCAGGCTTTCCAGCCCGGCCTGGGCGTCGTTGAGCGAGTTGCGCGACAGGGTCGGATCGATTTCGGCCACCAACTGGCCTTTCTTGACCCGGTCGCCCAGCTTGACCGCGATCTTGGTGACCTGGCCCGACACCTGCGCGCCGACGGTCACCTGCTTTTCCGGCTGCAGCACGCCGGAGGCGAGCACCGAGTTTTCGAGATCGCCGCGCGTGACCGGGGTGGTCAGGTATTGCGGCGGGGCGGGACGGGTGGCCCACCAGATCCAGGCAGCGATCAGGATGAGCAAGAGGGCGACGGCGGCCCAGAATTTGCGCGAGCGGAAAAGCGGCATTGAGCGCTCCAGCGTTTCTTGTCGGGTTGATGAGTTTGGCGGGACGGCTCCGGTTCAAACATGAGAACCGTTCTTATGTGCATTTTCCATGCAAGCTTCCCCACCGGGAAGAGCAGGTAACAGACTGTTACAACTGACAGGATTTCATGCACATTCCCAGCGCGGCCGTTTCAACGCCAAGCCCTTTTCCATCGAGGTTTTCCTCCATTCTGCTCCGACATGTTTTGTGCATTATTTTTCTGTTTTCGGTTTTTTTTAATAATTGATGATACAGGCGCCGTGTTGCACCAATGAACGCAGGATGCAGACGCAAAAACGCCCGGAACGGTCCGGGCGCGGGAGATGACGGACAACGGCGGGTCAGTGCAGCAGGCTCCACAGCATGTCGGAGGCGGTCAGCACCAGGATGCCGGCAAAGGCCTTTTTCAGCATGGCGACCGGCAATTTGTGCGCGGCCCGGGCGCCCAGCGGGGCGATGGTGCTGGTGATGAGGCACAGGGCCACCAGCGCCGGCAGGTAGACGAAGCCGGCCGAATACGGCGGCAGGCTGGCCGTGCCCCAGCCGCTGATCGCGTAGCCGACGGCGCCGGACAGGGCAATCGGCCAACCCAGCGCGGCGCTGGTGGCGATGGCACGCTGCATCGGCACGTTGCACCAGCTCATGAACGGCACGCTCATCGAGCCGCCGCCGATGCCGACGAAACTGGAAATCACCCCGATGACGCCGCCGACCGACCACAGGCCGGCGCTGCCCGGCAGGGTGCGGCTGGCCTTGGGCTTCTTGTCGAGCAGCATCTGCACGGCGATCGCGTAGGCATAGACGACGAAGAACCACTTGAGGTTGCGGCTGGGGATGAAGCCGGCAATCTGGGTGCCGAGCAACACGCCGACGATCATGGCCGGCGCCATGCGCTTGACGATGCTCCAGTCGACTGCGCCGCGCGCATGGTGGGCGCGCACGCTGGCGAAGCTGGTGAACACCATCACCGCCAGCGAGGTGCCGAGCGCGAGGTGCTGGATGTGCTGGTGGTAGCCGCTGGATTCGAGCACCCACACCAGCGCGGGCACGATGATGAGGCCGCCGCCGACGCCGAGCAGGCCGGCGAGAAAACCGGCGACGACGCCGATGGCCGCCAGCGCGGCCAGAATGGAAAGATCAGGCATGATGGGCAACGGTATGTCGGAAAGACAGGCAGGATGGCAAGCGCGCCCACTTATGTCAAAAACCTTGCTGTGAAGACGGGCCCAGCGCAGACAAAAGCTGGCACACGACGGCTGGCACGCCGGTCGGGCCGCGTGCAGTCTGGCGCCGGCCATCCTCATGCGCCGGAGAAAACATCATGCGTCTTCTGCTTCTCGTCTCCTGCCCCTGCTGGCCGCAGCCCGTACCGCGACCCCGGCCAGCGTGTCGGTCAAGCCGATCGAAATCGACCCCGATTGGG
>JASLDQ010000061.1 GCA_030151505.1 Chromobacteriaceae bacterium | reverse complement strand
TTGGTGGCGCCGGGCGAGGCGCTGGCGACCGCGCTGGCCTGGGCGGAAAAGGCCCACCGGCAAAGTCCGTCCAGCGTGGCCGTGTGCAAGCGCCTGATCCAGTCGGCCCGCCACACCCCGCCGGCGCACAACCTGCCGCTGGAGCGCGAGCTGTTCGTCGACCTGTTCGCCACCGAGGACCAGCGCGAAGGCGTGCAGGCCTTCCTGCAAAAGCGCAAGCCGGAGTGGCGCAACCGCTGACATCCGTCCGGGGCGCGGCGCGCGGCGGCTGCCGCTTCGCGTCGCGTGTCCGCCGATTCCCACTTGAGGCAGACCATGCAAAGAGAAGACTCCCTCGTCCAGTCGGTGATCTTCACCGAACAAGCCGCCAAGAACGGCAAAAAGATCGGCATTGCCACCCTCAATGCCGAAAAATCGCTCAACGCCCTGTCGCTCGACATGATCCGCCTGCTGACCGGCCGGCTGGCCGCGTGGCGGAAGGACCCCGACCTGGCCTGCGTGGTGCTGAACGGTGCCGGCGACAAGGCCTTTTGCGCCGGCGGCGACGTGCGCGCGCTGCGCAACGCGCTGGTCAGCGACTCGCGCCCGGCGCCGCATCCGGTGGCCACGACCTATTTCGCCGAGGAATACGCGCTCGACTACACCATCCACACCTATCCCAAGCCGATCCTGCTGTGGGGCCACGGCATCGTCATGGGCGGCGGGCTGGGGCTGATGGCCGGTGCCAGCCACCGGGTGGTGACCGAGACTTCGCGCATCGCCATGCCGGAAATCACCATCGGCCTGTATCCGGACGTCGGCGGCAGCTGGTTCCTCAACCGCATGCCGGGCCGGACCGGGCTGTTCCTGGCGCTCACCGGCGCGTCGATCAACGCCGCCGACGCGCAGTGGATCGGGCTGGCCGATTTCGCCGTGCGCGCGGACGACAAGCTGGCGCTGTGCGCCGGCCTGCTCGACATCGACTGGCAGGGCGACGCGGCCGACCACGGTCGCCTGTCTCAGCGCCTGCGCGAGTTCGCCACGCGCGGCCGCGAGGCCATGCCGGCGGGGCAGGTGGAGGCGCACTTCGAGGTGATCCAGTGGCTGACCGACGTGGACAGCCTGACGGAATTCGCCGAGCGGCTGGCTGGGCATCGCAGCGACGATCCGTGGCTGCACCGCGCCGCCAAGTCCTTTGCGGCCGGCTCGCCCACCAGCGCCACGCTGAGCTGGGAGCTGCGTCGCCGCGCCAGACACATGAGCCTGGCCGAGGTGTTCCGGATGGAGCTGGGCCTGTCGGTGCAATGCTGCGCCCACCCGGACTTCGTCGAGGGCGTGCGCGCGCTGCTGGTGGACAAGGACAATGCGCCGGCCTGGACGCCGGCGACGCTGGCGGCGGTCACGCCGGCCTGGATCGAAGGCCACTTCGCCTCGCCGTGGCCGGCGGCGCAGCACCCGCTGGCCGGGCTGGGACGCACGGCGGACTGACATCCCCGTCCGCGCCCTGTCGCGCGCCGGTCCGAAGCGGAGAGGGTCGCGGTTCCGTTCGGCCGAGGTTGGGCGAACGCCCCGCCGCCGCCCAGTGCGGGGGCGCCACAGGGTCGTGGACGGGCTCCGGGCCTTGCGCCCGACAATCACAGGAGACGCACCATGCAACAAGTTGCTTTCATCGGGCTGGGCCATATGGGCGGGCCGATGGCCGCCAATCTGCTCAAGGCCGGCTACCCGCTGACCGTGTTCGATCTGGTGCCGCAGGCGGCGGCCAGTCTGGGCGAGGCCGGCGCCAGGGTGGCGGCCAGTGCCGCCGCGGCCTTGGCCGGGGCGCAGGTGGTGATTTCGATGCTGCCGGCCAGCCAGCACGTCGAGGCGCTGTATCTGGGCGAGAACGGCATCCTCGCCGCGATTCCCGCCGGCGCGCTGGTGATCGACTGCTCGACCATCGCGCCGGCCAGTGCGCGCAAGGTCGCCGCCGCCGCGCAGGCGCGCGGCCTGACCATGATCGACGCGCCGGTGTCGGGTGGCACGGCCGGGGCGGCGGCGGGCACGCTGACCTTCATCGTCGGTGGCGATGACGACGGCCTCGAGCGCGCCCGGCCGCTGCTGGAGAAGATGGGCAAGAACATCTTCCATGCCGGCGGCCACGGCGCGGGCCAGGTCGCCAAGATCTGCAACAACATGCTGCTGGGGGTGTTGATGGCCGGCACCGCCGAGGCGATCAATCTGGGCGTGCAGAACGGGCTCGATCCCAAGGTGCTGTCCGACATCATCGCCAAGAGCTCCGGCCGCAACTGGGCGACCGAGCTGTACAACCCGTGGCCGGGCGTGATGGACAACGTGCCGGCCGCGCGCGGCTACAGCGGCGGCTTCGGCACCGATCTGATGCTGAAGGACCTCGGGTTGGCGGAGGAAGCCGCGCTGGCCGCCCGCGCCGCCATCCCGCTGGGCGCGGCTGCCCGCCAGCTCTACGCCCTGCACAGCGGCCACGGCAAGGGCGGGCTGGATTTTTCCAGCATCGTCCAGCTTCTGACCGGCAAGTAGCCGGCCCGGACAAATCGCCCCTCCGTCTGCGTTGCCGGCCCATCGCCGGAGGGGCGGTTTTCTTGATTTTGCACAACAATCACAATTGAGAACCACTTGCATTTGTTGTTTGGCAGCGCAATAATGCGATCCATTCTCGCAACCTGAATGGATCGAATTGCCATGTCCCTGCGTTCCCTTTCCAGCAAAATCCTTCTGAGCGTCGCGCTCGGCGCCACCGCCCTCACCACCCTCGCCGCCGAATATCCGATCGGCAAGCCGCAGGTCAAGGGCGGGCTGGAAGTCGCGGCCGTCTACCTGCAGCCGGTCCGCATGGATCCGGAAGGCATGATGCGCAAGGCCGAGGAATCGGACATCCACCTCGAGGCCGACATCCACGCCGTCAAGAACAACCCCAACGGCTTCGCCGAAGGCGACTGGGTGCCCTACCTCAACATCAAGTTCGAACTGGAAAAAGTCGGCGCCGGCAAGAAGATCAGCGGCGACCTGATGCCGATGGTGGCCAGCGACGGCCCGCACTACGGCGACAACGTCAAGCTGATGGGCCCGGGCAAGTACAAGCTCAAGTTCGTCGTCTCGCCGCCGTCGGCCAACGCCCATGCCCATTTCGGTCGTCACACCGACAAGGAAACCGGCGTGGCCGCGTGGTTCAAGCCGTTCGAGACCAATTACGAGTTCACCTACGCCGGCACCGGCAAGAAGGGTGGCTACTAAGCCTCGCCATTCCCAGTGAAATCATTACGCCGGCATATGCCGGCGTTTGCGCTTGTCGCGCGGAGTCCCTGCATGAAGAAAATCGCCAGCTTGTTCCTCTTCGGTCTCTTGTCCCTGCCGGCGTTGGCCGCCGATTTGCCGACCATCCGGCTCGAGATGAAGGACGGGGTGATGAACCCGGCCCGGATCGCCATCCCGGCCGGCCAGCGCACCAAGATTGAAATCCACAACGTCGGCAAGACCCCGGCCGAGTTCGAGAGCCTGCCGCTGCGCAAGGAGAAGGTGCTGGCGCCGGGCGTGACCTCCTTCATCGTGCTCAATCCGCTGTCGCCGGGCGAATACCCGTTCTTCGACGACTTCCACCCCGCCGGCACCCGCGGCGTCATCGTGGTCAAGTAAAGGAATACCGACATGGGACAGATCCTGTTCGTGGTCTGGCGCGAAAGCGTCGAGGCGATGCTGGTGGTCGGCATCCTCTATACCTGGTTGCGCCACAACCCGTCCGGACGGGCCGGGTTGCCGTGGCTGTGGGGCGGCGTGGCGGCGGGGCTGGGGGTGGCCGGCCTGCTGGGCGCGGCCATGCTGGGGTTCAGCGACCTCTTGACCGACGAGGGGCAGGAGCTGTTCACCGTGGCCATGATGCTGGCGGCCAGCGGCCTGATCGTGCACATGGTGCTGTGGATGCGGCGCAACGGCCGCACCCTCAAGCGCGACATGGAATCGGTGATGGCCGACAGCAGCGCGCGCGCCAGCTGGTGGGGCGTGTTCACCCTCACCGCGTTGGCGGTGGCGCGCGAGGGCAGCGAGACCGTGGTGTTCCTGTTCGGCCTCGGCGCCGGGGTGGAAGGCATCGCCTTCGCCCAGTTCGCGCTGGCGGCCGGTGCCGGCCTCGCGCTGGCCGGCTTCACCTTCTGGCTGCTGCAGCTGGGCGGCAAGGTCATCTCGTGGCGGCTGTTTTTCCGCGTGACCGAAATCCTGCTGCTGTTGCTGGCGGCGGCGCTGCTGATCGGCGGGGTGGAGCGGCTGATCTCGCTCGACATCCTGCCCGGCCTGATCGACCCGCTGTGGGACAGCTCGGCCCTGCTGGATGACGGCAGCCCGGTCGGCGGCCTGATTGCCACCTTTACCGGCTACCGCGCCCACCCGGCGCTGACCATGCTGCTGGCCTACGCTGGCTACTGGGCGCTGGTCGGCCTCCTGATGCGCACCCCGCGCCCGAAGCAGCCGGCGGCCGCATGACCGCCGCCGCCCTGTTCGTCCGCGCCGGCGACTGGATGCGCGACCACGGCCGGCTGATCCGCCGGCTGCAGTGGGCGGTGGTGCTGTGCTACGCCGCGCTGCTGCTGGTGCCGGTGTGGCTGCCGCTGCCGGACGACCACGCCCGCATCCTCGGCCACCTGACCCTGTTCGCCCAATTCGTGTTCTGGGGCATCTGGTGGCCGTTCGTGCTGATCAGCATGGTGCTGTTCGGCCGGGTGTGGTGCGGCGTGCTGTGCCCCGAAGGCGCGCTGACCGAATACGCCAGCCGCCACGGTCGCGGCGGCGCCATTCCGCGCTGGATGCGCTGGGGCGGCTGGCCCTTCGTCGCCTTCGTGCTGACCACCGTCTACGGCCAGCTGGTCAGCGTCTATCAGTACCCCAAGGCGGTGTTGCTGGTGCTGGGCGGTTCCACCGTGGCGGCCATCGTCGTCGGCTGGCTGTACGGCCGTGAAAAACGGGTGTGGTGCAAATACCTGTGCCCGGTCAACGGCGTGTTCGGCCTCCTGGCCAAGCTCGCGCCGATGCACTACCGGGTCGACGAGGCGCGCTGGCAGGCCAGCCACGGCCGCAAGATCATCCCGATCAACTGCGCGCCGCTGGTGGCGCTGCGCCACATGCAGGGCGCGTCGGACTGTCACCAGTGCGGCCGTTGCAGCGGCTACCGCGACGCGGTGGCGCTGGCGCCGCGCTCGGCCGCGCACGAAGTGGTCGAGCTGGGCGGCGAGCTGGGTTCCGGCTGGCAGTCGCTGCTGTTGATCGGCGGGTTGCTGGGCGTGGCCATCGGCGCTTTCCACTGGACCGCCAGCCCGTGGTTCGTCGAGCTCAAGCAGGCGGCGGCCGAATGGCTGGTGAACCACGACATTTTCTGGCCGCTCGACGACGGCGCGCCGTGGTGGCTGCTGACCAACTATCCGGCCCAGAACGACGTGTTCACCTGGCTCGACGGCATGCTGGTCACCGGTTACATCTTCGCCACCGCCGGGGTGCTGGGCGGACTGGTGGCCACGGCGCTGGCGCTGGCCACCCGCCTGCTCGGCCCGTGGCGCAGCGCGCGCTTCCACCACCTGACCCAGGCGCTGATCCCGCTGGCCGGCTGCGGCGTGTTCCTCGGCCTGTCGGCCACCACCGTGTCGCTGCTGCGACCGGAAGGCGTTCCGCTGTTCTGGGTCAATGACCTGCGCGCGGCACTGCTGGGCGGCGCCAACCTGTGGAGCCTGTGGCTGGCGTGGCGGGTGAGCGGCAAGCATGCCGCCGGCCCGGTCCGCCTCGCGGCACTGCTGGCCTTCGCCGGGGCGCTGGCAGCGGTCGACTACGCCTGGTGGCTGATGTTCGCCGGCTGGTAAGGGAAAGGCGTCAGCGCCAGACGCGGCAAGGCCGGGACACTGTCCCGGCCTTTTTCGTGGGGAAACCGGCGACGGTGCGCCGCCTGGGATGCCCCTCCGGCCCCGCGCCGCTGCCTGTGCTCAATCGGCCAGCGCGGCCAGGGCCGCCTGGACGAGCTGGTAGGCGAGGGTGGAGGCATGGGGCAGCAAGGGCAGCCGGTCCGCCGGGAACCAGGCCGCGTCCTCGATCTCGGTCGGGTCGATGTCGATTTCCCCGCCGGCATACTCGGCCCGGAAGCCGAGCATCAGGCTGTGCGGGTACGGCCAGGCCTGCGACGCGCACCACTGCGGCGCCGAGATATGGATGGCCGTTTCTTCATGGATTTCCCGGCGAATGCAGTCCTCGGCCGACTCGCCGGGCTGGAGATAGCCGGCCAGCGCGCTGTACACGCCGGGCGGGAAATGGGGAGAGCGGGCCAGCAGGATTTCCCTGCCCCGCGTGACGACGCCGATGCAGACCGGCGTGCAGGCCGGATAGGACTGGCGCGAACAATGGGGGCAGTCCATCCGCAGCTCGCCCGCGGCCATCTGCAGCCGTGTGCCGCAGGCCCCGCAGTAGCGGGTGGCGGCCAACCAGTTGCCGATTTGCAGCGCCTGGTTCGCCGCCGTCCCCGCCGCGCCCGGGAGCGTCCCCGCCAGGGCCCGGAAATCGGCGAAGCGGGCCTGCGCCTCCGCCGGCGGGTCCGCGTCGAGTACGTGCAGGACGCAGTCCTGCCCGTCAAGCCGGCCGAAACCGCAGACGTGCAGCGGGCCGCTTGTCGCCGGAGCAAGCTGGGCGGCGTCCTGGCCGCCTTCCGCGGCATCGCACAGCAGGCGGCCGCGCCAGACGTAGAAGTTGATTGCGTCATCGACGCGGGCCGGCGTCA
>JASLDQ010000379.1 GCA_030151505.1 Chromobacteriaceae bacterium | reverse complement strand
CGCTGGACGACGGTGGCCACCCGGCAGTGGCGGCGATGGGCGCCAGCGCCGCCACGCTGGCGGACGAGATGAGCAGCGTGGGCTTCGGCGTGCGCCTGCGCGACGGCCGCTTCGAGGAGGGCGCGCGCGTGCTGCTGACCGAGCTGGAACGAGTCGACCGCCACGGCTTTCGCGAGGACGAGCTGAGCCGGGTGCGGACCGAGCTGCTGGCCGAGTGGGAACGGGCCGCCGCGGATGCGGACAAGCTGCCGACCGCCCGGCTGATGCAGGGGCTGCTGGGCTGGCAGCGCAACGGCGAACCGTTCATGAGTCCGGCGCAGCGGCTCGAGTGGGGGCGCGCCGCGCTGGCCGGCCTCGATCTGGCCAGCCTGAACCAGGCTTGGCGCACGCTGCGCGCCGGCCGCGACCGGCTGGTGGTGCAGCAGGACGTCGGCGGCGAGACCCGTCGTGTGGTCGACGAGGCGCAGTGGAGCGCGCTGGAAAACCGGGTCGCCCGGCTCGACCTGCCGGCGCTGGCCGCGCCGCGCGCCGTGGACCTGCCGCCGCCCGCGCTGCCGGCCGGCCGCATCGTGGCCGAGCGGCCCGGCAGCGCGCCCGGCAGTCTGGAATGGACGCTGGGCAACGGTGCGCGCGTGCTCTATCTGCCCAGCAGCAACAGCCGCACCCGCGTGCTGCTGAGCGCCAGCAGTCCGCGCGGGCGGCTGGCGGCCGATTCGGCCGACTACCATGCGCTCGGGGTGGCCGGGCAGCTGCTCGGCAACGCCGGGCTGGCCGGATTCAGCCGGGTTGAACTGCAGCGCTGGCAGGCGGCCCGGCGGGTCGAACTCGCCAGCCGGCTGGGCGAGACGGAATTCACCAGCCAACTCGGGGCCGACGTCGAGACGCTCGAACCGGCTTTCCGCCTGCTGCATGTGCAGTTCACCATGCCGTCCGGCGATGCCCGCGACTGGCAAAAGCTGAGCGCGGCGCTGGCCGACGGCATCCGCCTGCGCGGCAAGAGCCCGGCCGACGCCTTCGGTCTCGCGGTGGCGCAGGCCGGTTACGCCGACAAGCGGGCCGCGCCGCTGAGCGCCGGGGAGCTGGCTCGGCTCGATCTGCCGCGCTTGCAGGCGCTGGCCGGCACGCTGTTCGCCAACGCCGCCGACTACACCTTCGTGGTGAGCGGCCCGGTCGGGGCGACGGACCTGAAGCCGCTGGTCGAGCGCTATCTGGCCTCGCTGCCGGGCCGGCCGGCCGACAAGCCGGCCTACCAGCCGCTGGTGCGCCGTGCCGACGCCCCGACGGTGCGGGTGGCGGCGGGGCGCGAACCGGTGGCGGAAGTGCTGCTGCGCTTCGACCGGGAAGATTCCGCGGTCGATGCCGCCGATGCCCTGGCGTTGCGCGCCTTTTCCGACGTGCTGGGCGGCAACCTGCGCCGGCAACTGCGCGAACAGGCCGCCGGCGTGTACGCGGTGCAGGCCTCGTTCGGCGTGAGCCCGCCGCTCGGCCGGATGGGCGGCAGCGTGCGCTTCACCTGCGACCCGCAACGCGCCGACGACCTGCGCGCGCTGGCGCAGCAGGAAGTGGCCAAGCTGCTGGAACACGGCATCGACCAGACAGCGCTGGACGAATTCCGCCGGCAGGAGGGCAAGCGTCTGGAGGAGGCCGGCGAGCGCGACAGCGAACAGGTCGGCCGCGTGCTGACGTCCTACCAGTGGCTGGGCGACGACAGCCTGCCCGCCAGACAGCGTGACTGGCTGGCGGGCCTGACGCCCGCGACCGTCAATGCCACGGCGCGCCGCCTGCTGGGCCGGGCCGCCCGGCTCGACGCGGTGCGCCTGCCGGCGGCGGGGGTGAAATCATGAGGAGCCGTCCGGCAGAAATCCCGATGTCTGTCCTGTCGCCGGTGCGGTGCTTGGCCGCCGCAATCTGTCTGGGGCTGGCCGGCGGGGTGGCGGCGGAACCGGCCCGCTTCGTGACCGAAGCCGGTGCCGGAGGCGCCGCTTGCGTGCTCGATCGCCAGACCGGCCTGACGTGGGAGCGGCGTGCGCCGGCAGCCGTCGCACCGACCTATGTGGTGGCGCTGCCGCGCGGCGGTGCCAGCGCCGCCCGCTGCGGGGCGGCCGACCCCGCAGCCTGCACCACGCAGGCCTACGCCGCCCGGGTCAATGCGCAACAGCTGTGCGGCCATGCCGACTGGCGCCTGCCGACGCAGGCGGAACTGAAGACCCTGCTCGATTTTTCCCATCCCGGCGCGGGCGTCGAACAACCCGCCATCGACATGGCGGCGTTTCCGGACGCTCAGGCCGGCTTCTACTGGACCGGTACCCCGCATCGCGCCGGCGGTGTGCTGGCGGTGTGGTTTGACGATACCCACAGGGAGCTGCCGTCGACTGCGCTGCAGCCGTCGCGGGCGGGGTCGGTGCGGCTGGTGCGCGGCGCCGGCATCGCCGACAAGGTACCGGCCGCGCCCGCCCGCCTGATCCGGCTGGACCGTACCGGCCGCCCGGCAGCGCGGCCAGGCGACTGGCAATGCGTGGACGATGCGCTGCGGCGCCACAGCCTGCGGACCTTGACGGTGTGGCAACTGGGGGCGAAAGCATCCGGGCCGGTCCGGGCAACGGCGCTGGCGGCGGCGGTGCGCCGGCTGAACCGGGACAATTTCTGCGGTGTGGCCGCGTGGCGCCTGCCCGACGAGGCGGAGCTGGCCGGGCTGTGGCAGACGGTGGCGCGGAACAGCGCGGCGACCGGGATTGCGCCGGAGCGGGCGCGGGCGTACTGGGTGCATGCCGGCTACGGCCCGCCGCGGGTCTGGCAGCCGGCGTCGGGCCGCAGCCGGCCGGCCCGGCCGGGCGAGGCGGCGGGATCCCTGCTGATTTCGACC
>JASLDQ010000011.1 GCA_030151505.1 Chromobacteriaceae bacterium | reverse complement strand
TTGCCGGCGTCGACCGTCAGCAGGATGTCGGCCGGGGTGTTCTTGCCTTCGGCCTTCAGGCGCTGCATCAGCGGACCTTCGTTGTCGGTCACGAACTTGATGTCGACTCCGGTTTCCTTCTTGTAGGCGTCGAACAGCGGCTTGATCAGCTGCTCGTTGCGGGAGGAGTAGACCACGACGGTTTCGGCGGCGGCGATGGCCGGGGCCGACATGGCGGCCAGAGCGAGCAGGATGACGGAAGGCTTGAGCATGGCGTACGTGTTCCTTGAGGGAGTCGATCGGTTCGACAAGCATTCTAACCATGAATGAGAAACACTATCAAGAACGATAGCGCCGGCACACTAATTGCATCGTCCGGCTTACCCATTCCATATAGTCAACCTGATTTCGCCGGACCATGATTTTTTTCAAACGCAATCTGCAACAGCTCTTTCGCCCACTGGTGCTGCAACGCGAACCGGTCAACCTGATGGTCGAACTCGACCCGCAGCATCGGCAGTTCGCCTGGCTGGCGACATTGGTCAACGGCATGATCGGCCGCTTCCGCGCCGGCGTATCCCACATCGCCGGCCAGGCGCTGCGGCTGTCGGCCGCCGCGCCGGAAATGGCGTTGCTGGCCGAACAGATGGACCGGCAGGCGCAGGACAATCAGCAAAACGCCGATTCCATCGCCGGCGTCAGCCTCGAAATGGCCGACGAACTCGCGCGTATCGCCAACCATGCGTCGGAAGCCGCCAATTTCAGCCAC
Organism: Chromobacteriaceae bacterium; assembly: GCA_030151505.1. Taxonomy (GTDB): domain Bacteria; phylum Pseudomonadota; class Gammaproteobacteria; order Burkholderiales; family Aquaspirillaceae; genus JASLDQ01. The sequence continues at coordinate 3,904 of JASLDQ010000011.1, read as the reverse complement.
ACCGTCGCGGAAGACACCTCGCGCGCCACCCGCAGCAACCGGGTTCTGACCCGCCAGATCGTGACGATCGGGCAGCAGGTTCAGGTGCTGGCCGACATCATCGAGCACCTGGACCATCGCGCCCAATCCATCGGCAGTCTCATCGGCCAGATCGAAAGCGTCGCCAGTCAGGCGCGCGCGCTGGCCGGCGCCGTAGTCACGCAGGCGGAGTGCGGCCTGGACAGGGAACGCAAGGCGGCAGCACGGGAAATGCGCCAGCTGGCTGAACGCACGACCGAGGCCACCAGCGATATCGGCATGCTGCTGGCCGCCATCGGCGAAGGCATCGGAGCGGCCAAGCACAGCATGGACGCGGTCGGACGCGAAATCGGCCACAGCCTGACCGCGACAGCCAATGCCAGCGACACTCTCGAACGGGCCGCCAGCCATATCGACCGGCTGGTGCACTACGTCGGGGCCATTGCTGACAGCAGCCAGGCCCAGGCCGCCCGCGTCACCCAGGTCAATGCTCAGATTCAGGAAATCGCCAGCGCCAGCCATGCCCAGCGGCAGGGCTGCGACCGGCTGGCTGAACTGGGACGCGAAGTGCGCGGTGGCTGCGAGGATTTGCTGGTGGCGGTGGGCGGGTTCCAGTTTGAAGGGCACCAGCGCGCCCGCACGATGGTGGAGGCGCTGATCGCATCGTGGCGGCTGACGGCGCTGGAACCGGACCGCATCGACACCCTGCTGGCCGATGCGGCCCGCCGCTACCCGGCCTTTGAGCTGCTGTACGTCACCGACTCTCGTGGTGTCCAGCTCAGCGCGAACGTTGCAGCCGACAGGCAGGACGGACAGGCGCGAGGCAGGCGGTGGGGCGGGCGAACCTGGTACCGCGACGTGGTGACCGGCAACTGTGCCTGCGTGTCGTCGGTCTACCGCTCGCTGGCGACAGACAATTTCTGCTTCACCGTGTCGGCACCGCTGACCGCACCAGACGGCCGCCTGCTGGGTGTGCTGGGTGTGGACGTCCACTTCGACCGGATGCTGGACTTGGGCGAGTAAGGCCGGTGCGGCCTGTCGTCACAAAATAGTTCGATGCCGCCAGCGCTTGACGCCCCTCCCTTGATCGCAGATGATAACCATTATCAAATAACAAACAGGGAAGAACGCCATGAAAGCCATGCTGGTCGGTGCCGACACCCTCGGCAACATTCCGGACGTCCTGCAGGATTACGGCATCACTATCCACCGCCACTTGAGCGGCCGCAACAGCGCCCACCAGCGCAAATCCGGCCAACTGCCGGCGGGAACCGACATCCTGATCCTGTTCACCGATTTCCTCGGCCACAACGTGATGCGCCACTTCCGCGATCTTGCCGCCAGCAGCAATGTGCGCTTCATCGCCTGCCGCCGTTCAGTGTGCGCGCTCAAGCAGACCCTGACCGGCCACGGCTTCGACCACTGCGGCGCTTGTGCCACCCCCTGCCGGGCGGGCAAGACCGCCCGGAAAGCCTGCTGAGCGTCGGCCTGCGTCAAGCGCAGCCCGCACTGTCAATGAAAAATCCCCGCGCCGGTTCAAGCCGCGCGGGGATTTTCTGTCGAGGTCGACCGTGCCTTCGGGCCGATGCCCGGCATCACATCAGAATCAGGGAATACATCGTCTTGCGGATGATGGCCAGCACGGTGTTGCGATCGATATCGGGATTGCGGATCGCCCGGATCTTCAGCCCGTCGAAAATCGCGCTGATGACCACGGCGCGGCTGGCCAGTTCCACTTCCGGCAAGGGCTCGGCATCCTTGCGGACCAGCTGGATGATCTCGATCAGGCTGCTGCGCAGGGTGTCCTCGATTACCCGGACCCGCCCGGCGATCTTGGGATTGCGGGCGGATTCGGCCAGCACCTCCATCGTCAGGACGGCGGTATCCATGTCGAGACAGTCGTCAATGCCTTCCTCGACGCCATCCAGCATGGTTCCAAGCGGATCGGACGATTGACGGAAGGCAGCGATCCTTTCCAGGAAAAGCTGGAAATCGCGTTCGACGATGGACGCAATGATTGCCTCCTTGCCATCGAAGTAATGATAGATGTGCCCGACACTCATCCCGGCCGTTCTGGCGATTTCCGCCACGCTGGTCTTGTGGAAGCCGCCACGGCGGAAACACTCGGCAGCGGCGGACAGGATCTGGAGCCGGCGGGCCTCGGCCCGCTCTTGTCCGGTATCGGGATTACAACTGGAAACCATGGAACGCTTACCTTATTCAATCAGTGCGCCGCTGCGATCCTCCGGTGGAATAGCCGTTTGACGCGTAGGGCCATAACGACATTTTAGCGGCTTTTGGCGTTACTCCCCATTTAGAATGAACGATCATTCTAATTTCGGCCCTGTCTCCGGATGTGCGGCCCGTCCTCCTCCCATGCAAAAACCCCTTCCACCATCGCGGAAGGGGTTGCACGGTATCGAATGCGGAACGGCCCTATTCCAGACCCAAGGCCTTGGCCACGCCTGCGCCATAGGCCGGATCGGCCTGGGTGAAATGCGCCAGCTGCCGCCGCACGATATGCTCGGGCACGCCCTGCATCGCCGCGGCGATATTGGCGAACAGGCGCTGTTGCTGATCCGGCGCCATCAGGCGGAACAGATTGCCGGGCTGGGTATAGTCGTCGTTGCTGTCGCGGTGATCCCAGCGGTCGGCCTCGCCCGACAGCGGCAGCGGCGGCTCGCGGAAGGAAGCGTCTTCCTTCGGGCCGTCGAACGAGTTGGGCTCGTAGTAGGCGTCCGGGTTGCCGGTGTCGTTCTGGAAAAAGCGCATCGCCCCATCCTTGTGATAGTGATGGAACGGGCACTTGGGCGCGTTGACCGGCAGTGCCTCGTAGTGCGTGCCCAGCCGGTAGCGGTGTGCGTCGGCATAGGAAAAGACGCGCGCCTGCAGCATCTTGTCCGGCGAGAAGCCGATGCCGGGCACGATGTTGGACGGCGAGAACGCGGCCTGCTCGATCTCGGCGAAATAGTTGTCCGGATTGCGGTTGAGCTCGAACACCCCGACCGGAATCAGCGGCGCATCGCCGTGCGGCCACACCTTGGTCAGGTCGAACGGATTCCAGCCGGTGCGCCGGGACCAGGCCTCGGCCTCGGCGTCGGTCATCACCTGGATCTCCACCTGCCACTTGGGAAAATCGCCCTTTTCAATCGCGCCGTACAGGTCCTCCTGAGTCGATTCGCGCGTGCGTCCCACCACTTCGGTCGCCTCGGCGTTGGTCCAGTGCTGGTGGCCCTGCAGGGTCTTGAAGTGGAACTTCACCCACACCCGCTCGCCGGCGGCGTTGACCATGCTGTAGGTGTGCGAGCCGTAACCGTTGATGTGGCGCACATCGGTCGGCAGGCCGCGGTCGGACATCAGGATGGTGACCTGATGCAGGCTTTCCGGCGACAGCGACCAGAAATCCCACATCGCGGTGGGCGAACGCAGGTTGGTGCGCGGATGGCGTTTCTGGGTGTGGATGAAATCGGGAAACTTGAGCGGATCGCGCACGAAGAACACCGGCGTATTGTTGCCGACCAGGTCCCAGTTGCCCTCCTCGGTGTAGAACTTGAGCGCGAAGCCGCGCACGTCGCGCTCGGCGTCGGCCGCGCCCTGCTCGCCGGCCACGGTGGAGAAACGCGCCAGCATCGGCGTCTGCTTGCCGACTTCGGAAAACAGTTTGGCCTTGGTATAGCGGGTGATGTCGTGGGTGACGGTCAGCGTGCCGAAGGCTCCCCAGCCCTTGGCATGCACCGTCCGTTCAGGAATGCGCTCGCGGTTCTGGTGGGCCAGCTTCTCGAGCAGCTGATAATCCTGCAACAGCAGGGGACCACGCGGACCGGCGCTGAGGGAGTTCTGGTTATCCGCGATCGGATTGCCTGCGGAAGTCGTGAGCTTGTTTGCC
>JASLDQ010000376.1 GCA_030151505.1 Chromobacteriaceae bacterium | reverse complement strand
AGGCAGAGGGCCGTGGGCCTGCCGCCACGGCTGGCGGTGGCGGAACAGGGCTTGATCGCATTGCGCGACTGCCGGCCAGGTGGTGTGTCGATTCGTCCTGAAACGGCCGGCAAGGCGGCAGCCGTCGCTCGGGGCGTATTGGGGTGGCGGACGGCCACAAAAAAACCCGACCTGTGTGGTCGGGTTTTTTTGTCGGGAACGGTCGGCGCTTACTTCTCGACGAAGGCGCGCTCGATGGCGTAGTCGCCCGGCTCGCCCATGCGCGGCGATTCCTCGAAGCCCATCTTGTTCAGGATCACGCACAGGTCGTGCAGCATCGACGGGCTGCCGCAGATCAGCACGCGGTCGTTGAGCGGATCCAGCTGCGGCAGGCCGATGTCGGCACACAGCTTGCCCGAGGTGAGCAGGTCGGTCAGGCGGCCCTGGTTGCGGAAGGGTTCGCGGGTGACGGTCGGGTAGTAGATCAGCTTTTCGCGCACCACGTCGCCGAAGAACTCGTTGTTCGGCAGTTCCTCGGTGATGAACTTCTCGTAGGCCAGCTCGTTCTTCCAGCGCACGCCGTGGGTCAGGATGACCTTCTCGTAGCGGTCGTACACGTCCGGGTCCTGGATGATGGACATGAACGGGGCGAGGCCGGTGCCGGTGGAGAGCAGGTAGAGGTTCTTGCCCGGCAGCAGGTTGTCCTGCACCAGGGTGCCGGTCGGCTTCTTGCTGATCAGCACGGTGTCGCCCACCTTGAGGTGCTGCAGGCGCGAGGTCAGCGGGCCGTCCTGCACCTTGATGCTGAAGAACTCGAGGTTCTCGGTGTAGTTGGCGCTGGCGATCGAATAGGCGCGCATCAGCGGCTTGCCGTTGACTTCGAGGCCGATCATCACGAACTGGCCGTTGATGAAGCGCAGCCCTTCGTCGCGGGTGCAGGTGAAGGTGAACAGCGTGTCGTTCCAGTGGTGGACGGACAGGACGCGCTCGGCGGTCATATTGGAGGAGGGAGAGGCCATTTTCTTTAACAGACTGATTTGAAAAAGCGTTGTGGACGGCATTGTAACGGCAAGTGCCCAATTCGCTTGGACACGTTGCCGCTGAAAATAGTGCCGCCAGTTCTAAGGCGGAAGTCCTTATACCACTGCGGGCCGACCGGTGGCGGGGTTGTGGACCAATGGCTTGATTTGCATCAGCCATGGCGCCCGCGTCGCCGCCGCGGGTCTTACAGCAGCACCCGTTCGATCCCGCCGTTGCGGGCGGAGTCGACGTAGTCCGCCATCCAGTTGTCGCCGAGGATCTTCTTCGCCATTTCGATCACGATGTAGTCGGCCTCGGTGCCGGTGGCGTCCGAGTAGCGCGCGATCCCCTGCAGACAGGACGGGCAGCTGGTGAGGATCTTCACCGGGGCCGCTTCGCCCGCGTCGGCGCGCAGCGCGTCCGCCACCTTGTTGATTTCCTCTTCCTTGCGGAAGCGCAGCTGGGTGGAAATGTCCGGCCGCGTCACCGCCAGCGTGCCCGATTCGCCGCAGCAGCGCTCGGACAGCTTCACGTCGGTGCCCATCAGCGCGTTGACGGTCTTGATCGGCGACTGTTGCTTCATCGGGGTGTGGCAGGGATCGTGGTACATGTAGCGCGTCCCGCCGATGCCGTCGAGCTTCACCCCCTTCTCCAGCAGGTACTCGTGGATGTCGAGCACGCGGCAGCCGGGGAAGATCTGGCCGAATTCGTACTTGGTCAGCTGGTCGAAGCAGGTGCCGCAGCTCACCACCACGGTCTTGATGTCGAGGTAGTTGAGCGTGTTGGCCACGCGGTGGAACAGCACGCGGTTTTCGGTGGTGATCTGCTGGCCCTGGTCGGCGTTGCCGGCGGCGTTCTGCGGATAGCCGCAGCACAGATAGCCCGGCGGCAGCACGGTCTGCGCGCCGACGTGGTAGAGCATCGCCTGGGTGGCGAGGCCGACCTGGCTGAACAGGCGCTCCGAGCCGCAGCCGGGGAAGTAGAACACCGCGTCCGAGTCGTCGTTGACCTTGGCCGGATTGCGGATCACCGGCACGACGTTGGCGTCCTCGATGTCGAGCAGCGCGCGGCTGGTCTTCTTCGGCAGGTTGCCCGGCATCGGCTTGGTGACGAAGTGGATCACCTGCGCCTTGATGGTCGGCTTGCCGACGGTGGACGGCGGATGCCGGGTCACGTCGCGGGTCAGGTGGAACTTGTCCGCCAGCTTCACGCCCAGGCGCTGCGCCTTGTAGCCCCAGCCGATCATGCTGCCGCGGATGGCCTTGATGGTGGCCGGGTCCTTGGCGGTGAGGAAGGCCATGGCGGCGGCGGTGCCCGGGTTGAACTTCTTCTTGCCGGTCTTCTTCAGGAAGTTGCGCATCGCCATCGACACGTCGCCGAAGTCGATCTTCACCGGGCAGGGGTTGGCGCACTTGTGGCAGACGGTGCAGTGGTCGGCCACGTCCGACAGCTCGTCGAAGTGCTTGAAGCTGACGCCGCGGCGGGTCTGTTCCTCGTACAGGAAGGCCTCGGTCAAGAGGCCGACGCCGAGAATCTTGTTGCGCGGCGAGTACAGCAGGTTGGCGCGCGGAATGTGGGTGGCGCACACCGGCTTGCACTTGCCGCAGCGCAGGCAGTCCTTCACCGACTCGGAAATCTTGCC